>JAAXHO010000084.1 GCA_012270795.1 Candidatus Poribacteria bacterium | reverse complement strand
TATTTCGTTATAACGACGCGCTCTCCCTTCTCGGCCGCGGATACCAGTTCAGAAAGACGCGCTTTCGCATGACGCAAAGCAAATTCCATGAAACATTCTCCTTATTTTCTGCACCATCCGAGACTTTACATTCGCAAGTGTAACTATATCGTGACTACAGGTGAAAGTCAAGGGAACCGGAACTGAGAGAATCGTTTGGCAGAACCGCATAAAGGCAACCATGATTCCCCGTATATTATGCGCGAAATGGTTTCCCAATCCGAACGAATCTCCCCGGCCGGATTTCCCTCTTAACGTATTCCAGAATAAGGGGAGAATACATGGAAACAAATATCCATACAAAAACAGGCTCTGCTTCCGGAAAACTCAATTGTGTCAGTGAGTTACAAAGAGATTTGGGCTTTTTTGTCCCATGAAGTTCGGTTTAAAGGGCAGAAGAAGCGCGCCTGTGAAGCGTATCTCGATGCTTTATATCTGTTGCGCAAAGACAGCATCCCGGACGATCAGCAACGCACACAGATTTTGGAGATTGAGTCAAAGATTAAAGAACTCGGTGGAGAGGTGCCACCAGCGACATAAGCGGTTTTCGCCCAGCCTTATTCATCTTAAAGGTAGAGGTTTGCCGCGAGGTTGCAGTGAAGATATATACTTCCAGTAACCATTTTATTCAGATCATGAATTGCCGTTAAATCTCAAAGTTCCTAGCTTTGAACTGTAAGACATTATGTACAACCCGCAAATTCTTCTTTCTATTTTCAAACCATCGCTCGTGCCAATAATTAGTCAAATTCTTCATCGGCCAGTTGTAATAAATAGGCTTTCTTTCAATCCCATTTAAAAATTCAATACTGTTCTCCGCTAACGGAACATAATATATATTTCTACGGAATGAGTGTTTCAACAAAAAATTGGCATCAAAGCCCAACAAATCGCCAACTGTTCTTATTAAGCGCATTCTCCAGCTTGGGCCGTCACCAAATTTATAATCTAAGCCTATACCCTTACTCACTAACAATTCCTTCATTTTTTCAACAGTGAACTCTGTCAGATGCAAGGTTCCATATCCCTTAGTTGATCCAAATGGCTGATACAAAAGTCGCCCATCATATTTAATACGATTGTATTGAGAGCTTTTACCATAAAGGCTGGTTGTAAACATTCCGACCAGATCATTCGCTTTACGTTTATATATCAACGTAACCTGATCCCGGTATTTTCTTTTGTAAATACTTCTTACTTCATTAGAAGCAAGAATATAGGAAACCAGTTTTCCACCCAACAAATAATTATACGGAGGTAATGCTCCCACCACATAGGCATCCATTGTATAGATCAGATTTCTTGTCCGGATTTCTTTGTTCCATCCAATACGTTCATCTCTTTCAGGAATGTGGATGATTGGGCTACCCAACGCAGCTATACCAATCACAGGTTTGTTTTTCAGGCCGTGATCTCGGATAATTAGCTTGATCCTCCTTCCGACATATTCACTATATGGTGATGACCAATAATATCTAAACATCCTAAACAAACGGAATTGTTTAGCTGTTTTACACACTTCTATTTTGGGTTTGATTTTTTCGGATTTCAGAACATATTTCCCATCCGCTAAATTTTCTCTGGCTAGCTTTAAGTTTTTCCCAATCCATTGGTTGTTTACAGTTAATATCTCATTACGCTTAATAGACATAGCATCTTTGATGACTTCCTTATCATAAGTTTCAGGTGGGAAAACCTCAACTTTGCCATCATTAAATCCTATCTGCCAATTCAGATTGCATAGGTCTCTAAGGATAGAGAGTTTGACCAGTTCCCCAATTGGCTTATTATCGAGATCGAATTTAAGAGTCTGATCTGTAGATGGTTGTTTTCTCGTTTGAAGTTGTAAGGCTTTCATTCCAATCAGGATCCAAAGATTTCTTCCCATTTAGAACTTGGTACACAGTAGTAGTCAGCTTTCCCCTTTGTAGGATGGTTCCCCTTTTTTATGGTGACATCACAGTCAAACAATTTAGAAAGGATAGGTTTATATAACTGATTAGATTCTCTTATCTCATCTGAAAACTCATCTTTCTCCTTCACGTCCTCAATTAAGTAAAACAGTCGGCCAGAATAAATACCTGTAAGATCATCATTTTCGAATTTCTCCGTGGATTTGGATAGATTCTTCGCTTCTTTCATTTCCTTTAAGAGTGCTTCTGCAAGCTTTTTGTCCCTTTCTTCTGATTTCTCACGGATTCCGATTGCTGGAGATTTAGCAAAGGGTGTCGCATTTTCGTCCTTTACAACGTTTTCCTCATAAAAAGCTTCAAAGTTCCGGATTCTCACAGGCAAAACGAACGGCTGCTTCGGAGCGGTCCACATATAACAGTTGCCAGGGATCGGTTCGCCTATTAAATGTGCCAGAACGTCATGAGAATAATGCGAATTATATCTTCCTAGTGTTGAAGCATCCCCCTCCGATAGAAGGTGAAAACTAAACCAATTATCAGACTGGCTGAGGATTTCGGGAGCCATAGAACCCGGTTGTTGTGTAATTAATATAGCTCCCAAGTCATATTTTCTACCTTCTTTTACCCATTCCACAAACGGACTTGATTCTTCCAACCGTTTACCTAATACACTTTGTGCTTCCTCAATTATCACATTTACGGGTATAGGGGAACTCCCGCCGGTAAAGTTTTCTTGATTATAGTTAAATATCCTTCGCATTAGCAAACCAGCAATGGTGTATCCGGCAGTTGAACTGAGTAAGCTGATGTCAACAATTACGATGAGTCCTTGCCGTAATGCTTCAATGGTGTCCCCGATTAATTGACTTTGCGGATCATGTAGACGGTTGACTACATTGTACATATTGCTTTTAGCTGCTGCTATCTCAGCTGCTGCTGTCGCGATAGCTTTATCATCATACCCCATCAACTTACCTACTTCTTTTTCATTTGCTTGCAAGCCATCTTTGTAGATACAGTCAACCATACTTCTCCAACTGTCGTTATTTAAGCTTTTTAGTTTTAAGATATTCTGCTGGGTTTGACGGTCAGAAGAAATAGCAATTCCAATAACATCCCTTGCAGGTAAATCACGTATGTCGAATTTTACTGCGCCTGCTTTCCAATTGTCATAATAAGAGTTACCTGTACGACTTGTAAATAAAACAATTTGCTCGCGTAAGTCGGGAACATCACAAAGCCCTGGTCTTCCTTTATGGTCGGGCCAAAAATACTCACCGTCAGCATCAAATATTAATGTCCCGACCTTATCCCCCTTATCCGTTTTGGCATATTCTCCTTCATTCTTATACAATTCAGCGATGAGATACTTGATAAGATTAGACTTGCCATAGCCTGCTCTTGCAAAAACTACAGACCGTTTTGAAACCAAATTATTAATGTTGAATTTGACTTTTAGTTGCGGACTGATGTGCCTGAACATCTCGGTTGAATTACTAGTGCCGCCTGAATAAACAAATTCACCTAAAACATAATCCCCCAGATCGGTATCTCCGTTGCTTAAAGAGCAAAGCTCTTTCAATACATCATCACTTGGGAGAGCAACATTTGCTCCCAAGTGTGGCAATCGCCTTTGAGAAGGAACGAAAACGATTTTTTCATTGCCGTTGTCTTCCTTTGCAACCTTGACAGCACCAAGCAACTTGATTTGTACCCGGTATTTCAGTTTGTCCTCTTTCAGGTCCTCCGGTACCGGATGATCTCTCCTTTGCATGGTGTTCACGTAATCTTCACCTTCTGCCGTAGCCAACAAGCCAGAGGGAACAAATTTAGTTATCCTTCCTAATGACGCTTCTTGTGGGTCTCCAAGCTCAATGAGTAGAAATTGACCGAGTTGTGGTTTTTCAAGCATTGTAGCGTCATAGGGTGTTACTATTTCCGCTGCAAATTCATAGCCCCGTTCGGTAAACCCCTTAAAGGTCCCCATTAAATTAGATTTGGCGAATAATTCAGGCATTTTTGTATCTTCTATTTGTTAAGTTTTGGCCAAGATGCTTCATTCTTAATATCCGCTCTTGTTCTTGCGGTGTGAATTTTTGAGTTATCCCGTTAAATAAAATGTCTTGAAGCACCGACACCTCAATACCGCTAACTGTTGCAAAGTCATGAGCTTTTTGGACACTTTGGGGAAAGTCAGGAATTGGAAATCCCGGTTGTGCATCATTCAATAGCTGTCCTATAATTCTTGGCGCTTCCTTAACATCCCATTTTGCTAAGTCAACCGGCCAAACTGGGTCAAAAGGACGATCGCCAAATTTAACCAAGAATAACTTGCCCATTGATTGGTAAAGATAGCTCCCATCTTCATTGGGTTCACTTGTTTCAAGTGTATCAAGCCAAGTCCTGTCAAAGTTGTAGCATTCAGCTTCAATATCGTCTGGTACTTTTACATAACATGGAAATGGTTTATGAAAAGTTTCTTCAAGTTCTAATGCAACTGCCAATCTGCTAAGAACTGCACTCTGTTTAGCTACTCCTACAATCGAAACATTTACATGCTTCTTTTTATGCTCTGCACAAACTCCTCTGATTTTTTCATCAATACGTGGAAATATTTGCCGTTTGAATGATTTTGTGCGAAGCATGCCTTCACGAACGATAATCGTATCCAAACCCCATTCTTTGTGTAGCAATTCATATAGAACAGCCCATTCAACAATATCTCTGTAAATTCGGACGGCTCCCGTACTTTTACCTGGCTCACCAAGTCCTTTGAGCAGATAAGATAACTGGGTAACAGTTACATTTAGGTCATTACATAGTTTTTGTAAGGGAGCAACCATTAGAGAATTTCCCAGTTCTCCTCTTCTATCCAAACTTCCATATTCAGCGTTACCCGCAATTGCATCAAGTGCACATTGATTACCCCTAGAATCGACGACACGTACAAGTTCAATAACCGCAGGATTGAAATAAAGCCTGTTATCTCCACCGTCTACGGACACGAAAGACACTGCGTTGACCGAATATGGTTTAATTGGTTTTATGTCGTTTTTCAGCCGTTTTGCAAATTCCCGCAAGCGTTCGATTATAGGTTGTTCCGTCTCGTATGCAGATTGAATACGATCTCTAATTTGATTGAAACCATCTTCTGATAACGTCATAATCTACTTTTCATCCAAACTCAGTTTATTAATTCTCGTCATTTTCCACATGTCTTTCATGGATTCACCAAACCACATGGCTACAAAAGCCTTCGATGAAACTGCGACCTTGTGCTCAGGCTCATCAAGATGAGCGCAACCCTTTACCGTTAGTTTGTAAGAAGTAAGAGTATTATTATTATCCTTACGACCCGGTATTATCCAATCTCGTTCCAACAAATAACCAATAAAGAAATTGATTTCCTCTTCTGCCTTACCCCTTTTCTGTCCATTTAGTGTTATTCAATTCGTTCGTATCGTAGAATACAGAGGAAGATCTAAGCCCCTTTTTCTCTAAAAATCTTTTATTTTAGTGGGTTACAGAGAAACTCTAGTGGAGGCGCTGGGATTGCTTGAGTCAATTTCTCATTATTTCACAAATCATATCAAGAGTGATATCGAAATTTTCTATACTCTTAAAGATTTAAGGTAGTTACAGTTTTATGGTGGTGCCGAAGGCGGGAGTCGAACCCGCACGCCCGTAGGGCACTACCCCCTCAAGATAGCGCGTCTGCCTATTCCGCCACTTCGGCACAAAGTAGGGTTGTAAAAAATATCACGCAAGGGAGAAATTTCAAGCGCCGAACTTGCGAAGTCGCCTCGCGTGAGCAAGAAGAAGCGGCATTATCTCCATCGCTCTTATAATTCCTAGGTCACCGGACAAACAGGACGATTCGGAAAAACCCTCCACCCCTATACCCCTGCAGTATTTCGAACTGATCATAAGAGGCACCGGGTGCCAACTGTGCGATTTCATCGCCGATGGGGTCGAGTGGTCGCCCGTAACGGCAAGAACGTCAACCCCGAGTCCCGTGATCTCGGGCAGAAGCGAATCAAATTCCTCTATTACTCCCGCCTTCGCCCCGAAATCGCCGTCCTCTCCGTAACTGTCCGTTTTCTTTACGTGCAGGTAGAAAAAGTCATAGTCTTCGAAATTAGCGGAAAGCGTCCGGATCTCATCACCTATGGAGTCTCCGGAGACCTCAAGAACGTTCATGCCGAGCAGTTTCGATACTCCTCTGTACATCGGATAGGCGGCAACGCATCCGGCCCGAAGCCCGTAAGCCTCGCTGAAGGTCAGAAGATCCGGCCTCACGGAAAAACCTCTTAGAAGCATATAGTTAGCCGCAGGCTCATTCCTTATCACTTCGCAGGCCCGATCGGTCAGTTCCGCGGCAATTTCGGCCGTCCTCCAAGAACCGCCGTTCTCCCCCCGAGGCCTGATAGGAACTGCGCCTTCCGACTGCGGGTCTGTGTCGCAGACAAAAGCGTCTGATTCAGAGAGCCGCTCTGGAAAAGAGAGAACCACGACAAACCTGTGCTCAAGGCCAGGGTAAAAACTCACTTTTACCCCGGATATCTCCTCAACGGCCGACGAAATCCTAGAGATCAGCCTCCTGTTCTCCCGCGTCTCGATCCTGCCAGCCCTCCTGTCGGTAACGACCGGGGTATTTCCTTCGTATCTCACCGTGGCGAAATTGCCCCTGACCGCAACATCCGACGGACCCAGATCAACTCCAAGACCCAAAGCTTCAAGCACTCCCCTTCCTATCTCGTTTCGAACGGGGTCATAACCAAAAAGCGCCAGGTGCGCAGCACCGCTTCCAGGAGTTATCCCCCTCTCAACGGGCACGTGCAGCCCCAGGGACGCATCCGAAGAAATCCGGTCAAGATTCGGAGTCCGAGCCGCTTCAAGCTCCGTTTTTCCATCAACCGGAAGCCCCCCGAGTCCGTCAAGAACGCAGAGAACTATCTTCGAGGAATTTTTCTCAACAAGTTTTGAAACCAGATCCTGCATTTTTCTTCCTTGTCCGCCGTATCGACGGAGGTAGCATCAGGGATCCCTGAGCTCTATCTCGGCTCCGTCATACGCCGGCTCTATATAATCCGGAAGTTCCGCAAGGAGCTTTTCGTA
>JAAXHO010000130.1 GCA_012270795.1 Candidatus Poribacteria bacterium | reverse complement strand
GGCCCTAATTAGCGTTCGCACTTCAATATGGAGTTATACTTAATATGGAAAGAACAAGAAAAGAAAAAAGAAAGTTCAAAATTGTAATCGGACAAAACGCTCTGGGCTAACTTGAAAAAAGTATGCTAAAAGTATGTTTTCAAGTCTAAAACTACTTATTGCGTACAATAATAGTCCAACAACTTCTTAAAAGCAAAGAAGAAATGGACAAAAAAGGTACGACAAGTACATTTTGCCAAAGCCAAGTTCGACTGTTACTGATATCATTAAAGCCGCAGCGGAGACAAAAGAAGTCAAATCCTACGAAGATGGATATAGTAAAGGCAAAAAGGACTGGACTATTATGATTCGTCGATTATGGATTATAGGAGAAGGTGAAGTATCACCTGATGAACTCCTTTTGATTAGAGTCATTTGCTTCTCCTGTAGGAACGATCTCCTGATCGCGACTCGTGCCCAATTATTTCAACAGTAAGCCTGATGATTTTGACAGTATCGCTGTCAAGCAGCTCTTCTTAGACCAGATCCATGAGCAGGTCGCTTGGTATAGGTAGGCGATTGACGTACTCGATTGTGTGGGTTGTATCGCCTGCTGTCGTATTATATGGTAAACCCGAAAAATAAATAAACACTTCTCTCCCGCGGTAGGGTTTTTGCTGGGGTGTTTCTTCAAGGTTTCCAATTTCCCCTCTGATAAATAAGTGTATAATTTGTCATGTTTTTTACTTGACATATGTTAATAAAAAATAGTATAATATATACAAACGTTTTCACAGGAGGAGATGCAATCCAACACTACGAACAACACCACAGATTTGAAAACCAAGTTATCCGGGGTGAGTAAAATGTTACACCTTTAACGAAATTGTTTTTTTCTTTACAGCAAAATACGAGAAGAAAAAACATCTATGAACCCTTACAAACACTACGTTCTCTATCACTGCGTTCTGTAGTCGCAGCGTTACATAGGTGTAACATTTTTAACGAGAATTTTCAATACGCAAGGGACTGATCGCCATCCTCAGAAGAACTATGGTAAACTGGATAAATAAACAGACATTTTACCCCAACCCGGTAAGTGCGGTTTGAAATTGTGCTGTTAAAGCACAATTTGTCTCAGCTTTACATTCCGCACCCGCAGCGTGCCATACGCGCCCGCTGGGTTGATTCGCTGAATTTCTAATTAATTCTAAGGTTTATCATAAACCGACGGCAACACTTGTAGATATGCCTACTCTACCATCTGTGGCACACGCGTATCGCTACTTACTCGATCCTCTGCAAAGCATAAGACCCGCCTTTAGGTGAGGTGTGCTATCACCACAAGGAGATGAAATGAATCAAAAACTCATTGAACGCTGGCAAGCAGAATTTGAAACAGCAGATATAGGGGCAGTTCAGCAAATGCTTGCTGAAGCACCAGATCTCGTAAACGTGAAAATAAATCGGATATCGCCACTCCTTAGTGCAAGTGTTAGGATCAAAGATCTCGATAAAGTCAAGGCACTTATAGAGGCAGGCGCCGACGTAAACAACAATGACCTCGGCACGCATTGGCCAAGCAAAGATTACGAGATTAACCGGTATCTCATCAGTCAGGGAACCGATGTTAATCAATCTTCCTATCTTGGGTTTCATGCCGTCGGCGTCGCTAACTTCGATTCTTTTTTGCTCATGGTAGAAAACGGATTGGATCCGAATTTCGCATGGCCCTACAACGGCGAAACCTTACTCCATGTGCAATCCCGCCACGATGACGATACGCATCTCGCACAAGCCTATATCCTGATAAAAGCAGGTGCGGACGTCAATGCACAAGCGCTGAGTGGACTTGATGACGAACCCATCATGAATAACGAGCATTTCGTTGAATACGGCAAGGAAACACCGCTACATTTCGCAGCCCGGTTGGGCAATCTACGGATGGTTCGACTTCTGTTGGACCACGGTGCCAATTCATCGCTGAAAACGGTTAGTCGGATGCGTCAGCCCAAACAGTTCACCGAATGGACGGATGAAGTCACATCGTTGGTCTGGCCCCTACGTGAATTCAAGCGAGTTGTATTTCAATCGTATGAAGGAGAGACACCTCTCGACATGGCGTTGCGTGAAGGCAACGAAGAAATTGTCAACACGCTCAAACGATGATGCACCCAACACCCACTGAACGCTACAATCTATAAAAGACACGCATCCTTCAAAAACAACATAACCTCAGACCAAATGCTGTCTGCGAGCGTAAGGGAGAGCATCTCCCTATTTACCACGAATTTCCAGAATGAAACAAAAATACTTTTACCACGAGCATCTGGCAGATTACGCCGAACTGAAGGCAAAAGGACTCATGTCAAGGGGAGAGCTTTACGGGAACCCTGATGATTTCAGTGAGTTCTCTTCCAAATCCTTCTTAATAGAAATCTTACCACGTTTAGACCTCAAACCCGATGCACGAATCCTTGAACTCGGATGTGGGACGGGACCCGTCGCATGTTTTTTAGCGCAATTAGGCTACCACGTACACGGGATTGATGTTATTCCTGATGCCATCGATAAAGCCAAAGCAATTGCTGCCGAACACTGTTTAGAGGTCCAATATGAGGTGTTAGATGTCTGCAAACTTTCAGGTGAAGGCGGGTCATACCAACTCATTGTTGACAGTTTCTGCTCGCAAGGCATCGTTACAGATCCAGATCGAATTGGGATGTTTTCAGGTATCAAGTCCCGACTCGCCAAGGATGGGTACTTTTTGATGAGCTGTTGTGTTTTTGAACCCGATCGAGAGGACCCCGAAACACAAATTGTCGATAGCACAACAGGGAAAGTTTTCACCCGCTTTGACGAAGACGCACTTTGGGATAGCGATGCCGAAATATGCTATGGTCTATTCCATCCAGATGCTTTCAGACCTAGTGTCGGACCCGAGGACTATGAAGGGACAATTTGTGTCAACGATACTTGGTACATCCACCAGCGACGTTACCCGACCCCTGAGAATCTGCGTTTAGAACTCGAACGTCATGGGTTCACGGTTCTTGAACAGAGTGGTGAAGTAACCGAGAACGCTATCTGTGTCCATCAAGGGACAGATATTACCCTGAATAACATTTTAAACCAAACTCAATTACCTGTTTATTAGAACACCCGTTATCTTCTGCCCTTCCGTTCGCAGAAATTCGCGCAATCTCTGTAATCCGCGATTCAAACAAAAGTATTGCGTTCTCGAAAAAAATGCTATATGATAGAAATATGACCAGCATTCCCTTATAGGCCGGATGTACATTGGGGTTGCAACACTGCCTACCGACAAAATTGTTGCAAGGAGGTGCTCTCGTGGCATCTAGCAATTTTACCTTGGAGGATGCGCGGAAAAGGTTCATCTCGAAATGACTGGGGCTGCTGGTATCTTTGCGAATGTAGAACTGGTGCTGCCGAGGGTTCCCAGCGACCCATAATACACAACCTCAGACACTTCCGACTTTAGAAGCTATTCGAGCGAACAAACGTCTTCAAATTACGAAAGTATCCTAACGTTCTTGGCAATTTTTTTTCAAGAAAAAAGAAAGGAGACGGTGTTTCCCCTCACCCTAAAGGGCAGGGTTTCCACACCCAAGATTTTGATGAATTCTAAATTTTTACTTACCCCTAAAAAAATAAGAGAGGCAAGGGAAAAACAGGGCTTAACTCGGGCTGATATTGCTAAAGAATTGGGTTTTACCCCGGGAAATACTACCTCGATTTGGATGTGGGAAAAAGGAGAACGGGAAGTCCCACCTAAACATCATCAAAAACTTTTAAATATATTGGGATTGGAAAATGAAGTGCCAGAAGCTAAAAGATTTTTAGATATTCAATCTTCTGAATTTAAACGGGATGACGATTTTTCTAAAAATGAGAATATATCTGATAGATATGAAACAATCGGGAGTGGTGATAATTCCGTTTATCTCTATTATTATCCTAACTATAAAGAAAATGCAAAATTAAAGGGAGAAGAAAATTGGAAATGTAAAATAGGAAGAACAGAAGATACAGATCCAAATATCAGAATAAACCAGCAAATAACAGGAATGCCAGAACAAGTGATAATTGGACTTGTTATACTAACCAATGAACCAGTTAAATTAGAAGGTGCTATTCATCGTCTTCTAAAGCATTTTGATAGACATATATCTGATGCTCCTGGAGCTGAATGGTTTTTAACTTCTCCCGATGAAATAAGAGAGCTATACAATTTACTGATAGAAGAATAGAAATAGAAAATTTATGGTATTGGCGATAGAGGCATCTAACATATAGGATTCTATTCGCTAGAACACATTTCTGCTGAAGTCGGCTAGTATTTCCAACCGTGAATTTCTTGTATTCTGCATTGATCTATGCTATCCTTCCCTTCTGCTCACTAAAATCCGCGCAATCCGTGTAATCCGCGATTCAGACAACGGGTTGCGTTCCGCCAGAAAAGTATTGTATAATAAAAACATAACCTAAACATTCCGTTGTAGATGGAATATGCCTCGCAGTTGTAACGCCTCTCACACCGGCGAAATTATCACAAGGAGATTCTCTCAGATGGCGTACAGCAACTTTACTTTAGACACAGTGCTGGAAGCGTTTGGCTTAGAAGAGATTGATGCCGCCGGTATCTTTGATGCCAGTGAACCGGTGAAGCCGAGTGAATTGCTCACCGCCGTGTTAGCGCGGAACATACCCCTAGCCCTTGCTGTCGGCACAGAAAAAGTCAAATCAGAACTAATTGTCGCTAATGTCCTCGTTGAACTCCGCGAACAATTAGAGCACCGCATTAGTTTCTTTTCAGGGATTGAGTTCAACGTTGATGCCGATGCCGACCTGGCCGGTGTGTGTGATTTTGTGATAAGCCTCTCGCCACGCCAATTTTCTTTAAAGGCACCTAT
>JAAXHO010000075.1 GCA_012270795.1 Candidatus Poribacteria bacterium | reverse complement strand
GGGTTTCTAACCCCGATTTCTGCTGCTGTATATCTCAAATCGGGGTTGGAAACCCCGCCAACAACGAAACCCGACAATTGAATGCCTCTGTGTTACCTTAACCCAAGTTGCTACCTATAAGAACCCAAGTTGCTACCTATAAGTTTTAGACCTGGAAACACCGTCTTTAATGAAAAATGCTGATAATTAGTCTATATTTTGTAGCGTAAACTTCCAGTTTGCGCCCCTTATGACACAATCTGGAAGATTGTGCTACATAGGTGGCAACTTAGGTTAATTTAGTACGGTTGTGAAGCCGTACCCACCGTGTGTAGATAATGTCATTTTTTTAATTCACCATATTAGAATTGGTATTATTGCTGTGGGTTCACAGTAGAGTATTTAGAAATTATTGGAAATGTTTATATGTATTTCAGTTATGTGTTTGTGGGGTTCAATTTCTTTCTTTGCGTGGGTTAATCGCCAAATTCAAAGGTAATAACAACAAAATCAGACTACATAAGGAAGTAACGATCCAATCGCTCTGAAGTGGAACTATATCTAAAATACTTTGCATTGGTTCAATGTACATAGCAGCTACGTGGAGGCCGATCGCGAATATAAAAACTATGAGTAGACGGAAGTTTGCGAACATCCTTTTAAAAAGCGACTCCCACGGATAGCGTGCGCATTGGAAATATGAAACCACCTGTGTAAAGATTAACGTAGTGCAGGCTGCTGTTTGTGCTTGTTGAAGGTTGGGTTCAGTCGTTGTAGAGGTTAATACAAGGAAATGGATTATTGTCATTAGACTTATGACAAGACTTCTACAGACAATATCCATCACACCCGTTTTGGGTAACAGGTTGGTTCTTCTGCTGGGATGGTGTTGCATCTCATTAAGATAAATTTGATCGTAACCTAAACCGATCGCGGGGAGCATGGTTGTCAAAAACTGGGCCCAGATTACTTGAGTGAGTGTAAGTGGCATTTCAAAGTTGAACCCTAATTGTAGGATGAGTCCAAAGAGGACAACCAATAGCTGTGCAAGGGTGCAAGACAAACACCATCGTAGCGAACCGGCAAGATTATGATATGCTTCTCGTGCATAGAGCAAGCAATCTTTAACTGCTTTAAAACCTTTGTCAATAATCAAACAGTCTGCATGGTCTTGTGCAAAGTGTGTTGCAAATCTTGTATCAGCAAATACAAGGTCGGCGGTCGTCATAGCACGTTGGTCAATGGAACTTTGTCCTAAATACCCGACCGAATGGTTGTGTCGTTTTAGACTGAGGACGATATTTCTGCGCTGTTCTTGGGTGGGTTGTGAATATGCATTCCAATTTGGTACTTCCTGATCGAATTCTTGCGTAGTAAGTTGCATGAGTTCTTGTCTTGTCCCGACAGCGTTTCGTGTGTGGATGAGACCGAGCTCTTTCGCTAAATCTGTCGTCGTTAACTCATCACTTTCACTTAATAGAATTACCTTTATCCCGGTATCAAGGAATGATTTTACGACCTCTTTTGTCTCTTTGTTATCAGTGACAGAAAAACTGATGAATCCCAGAAAAGTGGAGGTTCCATGAACGTCATGAGGTGTAAAAGGTATATCAGAATCTATGGATGCCACACCGTAAACCTTATCCCTTGCATTTTGCATGTAGTTGAGAGTTTCATGACAAAGTTCGTATTGATCGTAGCGAAGTTCTGTTACCTCACCATTGATGAGTATAGAATCACATGCTTCAACCACGTTGTGTGCATCACCGAATAGAATGTTTAGATATTCGTTTTCGCCCGATTCAAATACATGAAGTTCGTATCCAAAGTTTGGTGTCCATGGGTATTCAGCGATGAGCTTCATATTTGAAGTTAGGTCGGTAAGTTTGTATCCGAGTTGTTCTATCGTATTTTGTATTACATGTTGATGGGCGTGATCGATATCAGTTCTATCATAATAACGTTCTCCTGAAGTGCCCAATCCTGCAGTCAAGACTAATCCTGGTGCCCCCTGTGGAATGTGGAATCCTGGTGGAATATTGTTGACTCGCTTGCTTATCTCTTCCTGTGATTGAGATTCCAGAGATTTTAACCATTTTTCCCATACAGATCGATTGACAATTTGTTCATCAACGAAGATGTTGGAAATAGTAAGCGAAGTAGTGCTTGCGATGCCTTTTTCATCTGTGCAGAAAGCAGAGAGCCGGTTCAGTTTTTCAAGGAAATGCCTATTCCGGAGCACAATACCATTTTTTATTAGATTTATGGTTCTATTCTCAAGGATAATGTTTAGAAGCAAGGATAGGTCATAAGGCGTAGCAGCAATTGCAAAGATTAAACCAAGTTGGATGAATTCTCCCCAATTCGGTGGCACGTTCTGCCGTGAGTTTTGCCACCAAAAAATGGAAACGGCGATTCCCCCTAAAACAATACCCGTGACTTTCAGAATATCTCTGAAGAAGTTTACCTGATTCTCTACGATAGTCATCTCATTGGGCATCTGTCGTGTGTTATTAGGGTTCTGATACATTTCCAGATCGTTCCCAGTTCTAACCACAACTACATGCCCCATTCCAGCGTCAACATAAGTGCCACCAAAGACCATGTTTGTCTGTTTGTCTGGTGATAGACCTGTTTCACTTATCTCTTTGACGGTTTTTGTTGCTGAACCACTACTTCCGAATAGTGCAGATTCATTAACAGTTAATCCATCTGCTTGAACGATGCGTGCATCTGCAGGGATGTAGTTGCCTTGTTTAAGGAGCAGCAAGTCTCCAGGGACAATTTCGGAAGGTAGACATTTTTCTTGTTTGCCTTGACGGATTACCGAAACAGTGTGGTTAAACAAAGTTCTGGAGTGCCTGCGTTTACGTTGGAAACTGACTGTGACTATAATTCCCCAAAAAAAGGTAATAATCAAAATTGATCCAATTAGTAAGGAACGCAACCTATCATCAAAGAAGATTACACTGACGACTGTGGCGACAACTAATAGAAATAATCTCCAGTTTAGTACTTGCTCAAGAAATGGTACTATTTGTATAGTATCCATTTTGAAATTCGGCTTGTTATTACCAAAACGTTGCCTTAACTTTTCTACTTCTGCGTGACTTAAACCGGATTCCAAGTCTGTATTAAATTGGTTTAGCAGAAAAGAGATGCTTTCTGCGTAGTAATTAGACATTATTTTTCCTAACGTTACACATTTCTGACAATAGTTGCTATAAATTATAAATAGTTGCTATAAATTATTATTGTAACAATAGATGTTAGCCGTTATGAATTTGGACTTTTGCACCTTCAAGGTCGGCTGCGAGGACTTTAATTTCACAAGGAATACCATGCTGCTTAAACGCATTCTGCATCTTGCTTCCAACTCTGTCCATGTTCTGCATGCAGTATGCTGCGATGGTGGGGCCAGCACCACTCAATGCGATACTTATTGCACCAGCAGATGTTGCTGCTTCAACAACATCATCAAAACCGGGAATTAAGGAGCATCGGTAAGGTTGATGCATTTTATCATTCATTGCCACTGAGAGCAAATCCAATTTTCCTGTTGCGATACTTGCGACAAGTAAGGAACTTCGGCTGATATTGTAGATTGCATCAGCAAAATCAACGGTTTTTGGCAAAACGTTCCGTGCTTTTTGTGTTGACAACGTAAAATCAGGAATTGCAAGGACAACATTAAGATTAGGATCACACTTTAGTTGAATTGTGTGGATGTTTTCTTTTTCTTGTACCGAAATTACTAATCCCCCATATAAAGAGGCTGCGACATTATCGGGATGTCCTTCTATAGACGATGCAAAGTTGAGGATTTCTGAAAGGGAAAACCGATTTCCACAGAGAACATTTGCTGTTAGTAATCCACCAAGTATCGCGGTCCCGCTGCCACCTAAACCACGAATTGCAGGTATTCCGTTTGTTATGGTAAGTTTTAACCCTTTGGGTTTAGCTATTCCGCTTCTTTGAAAGATCAATTCTGCTGCCTGAAATGCGATATGATCGGTATTACTCGGTATTTTGTCTGCATCTACACCGTTTACAACAACTTCAGACGTGTTCCCTGAAATTTCTAAGGTTATAGTACTGTAAAGTTGTAATGCAAGTCCCAGTACATCAATTCCTGGTCCCAGATTTGTGGTGCTTGCTGGAATACGTGCGGTTGCCTTTCCAGTCATACGAATGTCCCTACCAGTGTCTACAACTTTGAAATAGCAGATTGTATGCGACTGAGTGCATCTTTGATATTATCCAAGGAATTGGCGTAAGAAAGCCGAAGATACCCGTCACCGTATTTCCCGAAAGCAGTGCCAGGTAGTAGGGCAACCCCTACTTCATCCATCAGATAATCAGCCAGTTCTTCGCAAGGAAGCGGAAGTTGTGTGACATTCGGGAAAACATAGAACGATCCCAACGGTTTTACACATGTTATACCATCTATCGCATTTAGTCCATCAACAATAACATCCCGACGTTTTTTGAATTCCTTGACCATCTGTGTGACAAAGGTTTGCGGTCCAGTCAAAGCTTCTATCCCAGCAATTTGTGTGGAGGTTGCAGTGCATGAATTTGAGTTTATTGTTAACCGTGTAATTTTGTCTGCAATCTCAAAGGGTGCGACACCGTATCCAAGCCGCCAGCCGGTCATAGCGTATGTTTTTGAATGACCGTCAATCAATATGGTTTTTTCTTTCATGCCAGGTAGCTTGAGGATACTTTGATGTGTGCCTTCATAGAGAAGGCGTGAATAGATTTCGTCTGCAAGAATATAAAAGTTATGCTTTAGTGCAAGGTCCGCTATCGCATGAAGGTCTTCCTCTGTGAGGGTGCCCCCTGTTGGGTTCTGTGGTGAATTAAGGATCAGCAGTTTCGTCCGATCCGTGATAGATGCAATAAGGTCATCTATACGAAAACGGAAGTCTACCTCCTCAAGAAGCGGAAGTGGTACAGCTTTTCCATCGATGAAATCAATGACAGATTCATAGACGGGGAATCCGGGTTCAGGATAAATTACCTCGTCGCCATCATCAACTAAGGCAAGAATAGTGAAAAAGATAATAGGTTTTGCACCGGGTGTGACAGTGACTTCATCGGGATGAATTTCAACGCCGCGCGTATCAGTGATATGCTGTGCGACAACTTCTCTGAATTCAGGTAATCCTGCTGATGGACAGTATCCCGTACGACCGTCTTTCATTGCCTTGAATGCGGCTTCACACACATTCATGGGTGTCGTAAAGTCTGGCTGACCTATCTCTAAGTGAATTATATCTTTGCCTTGTGCTTCTAAGCTTTTTGCTTTTGCTAATACTTCAAACGCGGATTCAGTTCCCAAGCGGTCCATGCGCTTGGCGAATGTAGGGCTTGCCAAAATGTTCCTCCTGTATATCAGTCGCGAGTTTTTTCGCGAGTATGCCCTAATAATTAGTTTTCCATGTTGTATACATCTATTTTCCTAAAACAGAATTCTCTATTAACTAATATCCGTTATTCTGCCTTTAAGATGATGCCGCTTGCACCTGCTAACCATACGTTCTGCTTATCAAGTACAAACACTTTTACCATTTTTTCCTTGGATTCTTCTATTTCCCAAGTTTCCCCACCATCGGTTGTGCTGAGAACGACTCCGACTCCGAAGTCACCACCGACAGCCCAACCCATGTTCTTGTCTGCGAATCTGACACTACTCAGTTTCTCTTCTGTTCCACTTGCCTGCGGTATCCATAGGTCGCCTCCATTTTGGGTGTGTAGTATTATCCCGTTTTCCCCGACAGCCCAACCAGTTGTATCATCAACGAAGAAGATATCCTCCAAAATATCCTCAGTGCCCGTTTCTTGCGTCACCCAAGTCTGTCCACTATCCATTGTTTTCTGGATAATACTTTTCTGCGTTTTTGTTGCTGGAAAAACACGGATACCAGCGACCCATCCGGTTTCTTTGTTAATAAACTGAATCGCATTGAACATGCTTGCGTCATTATCACCGACTGCTCCGACCTGTCCACCATTTAGGATTACCCATCGTCGCCCGCCATTAGTTGTTGATAGAATTGTATCATTTTCTCCGGCAGCATACCCAACATCCTTGTCAACAAAATAGATACTCTTGAGTGTAGTATCAACCTTACTAATTTGTATGTCCCAATCTTTACCGTTTGTGGTATTAGCGATTAGTCCGTTAGCTCCGATGACCCATCCATGTTTCTCATCTAAGAAGTATATTCCAGTCAGGTCCGCTGCGAGTTTTATATCCGATTTTTGCCATGTTGTTCCACCGTCTTTGGAATAGCCGATAAAACCTGGATTTTCAAAATCCTCAGCTAATGCCGATCCTGCAACCCATCCGGTTTTGTTACTTGTAAATGCGATCGCCATATAATCCCTATATTCAGAATCACTTTTCTGCATGACCACCCATCCTGCCATCACAGGAAAAGCGATGACAATACTCCAAAAGAGTGTGTGTCTAATAATTTTATATATGTGTCGTGACGACTTAGTACTGTACATTATAACTCCTTTACAACTTATATTTTCTCTGAGAAGAGTCTTGTTATGATAGTATAACTGTGTATCTGACATTAAGTCAAATATTTCTAATCAGGACTTACACATTTCCCCTTGAATGAAGATTAAGTTATTAAATGGGTAATTCTAATTTTCACCCCCGGTAGGTGCGGTTTCCTAACCGCACCGAGTATCTCCACGAATTACCTAATTTATTTTTAATCTTCATATTAAGGAGAAATGTGTAAGTCCTGTTATTGAACAAATTCAATGGCATTCTATTTTGCTACAATGATTGTGCCTGTCTTGTAGCTGTCACCAACCTGTATTTGATATATATAAATACCGCTTTCGACGACCTCTTCGCTTTCGTTTTTACCATCCCAGCTAAGTTCTATTTCACCAATTTCGGCAGTTATGGTTTTGACAAGGACACCATTCAGATTGTAGATCATCAGACTGAATTCGCCCTCTTCTTCTGCATCATCAATATTACGTTTTGAGAAAACAACTTTGTTAAAATCTGGATCTGGTGATAGAGGCGTAAACGGATTAGGGTATGGTTTATCAAATATACGGTATCTTTTCTGTATCTGCTCGGATTCGTTGCCAACTTCATCTATTGCGATTACTGCATAAGTGAAACTCCCCGTTGACAATACCTGACTATGTATATACCTATGTGTATATCCTTCTGCAACATCGTCAGGGTGTGGTGTTAAATTTTCACGTTCGGGGAGAGGTTTGAGTGTTTCAGTATCCACTGATCCGAACAAGATATGGTATTTTACGACATCCCGACTGATGCTTGGTTTCCATAACACTTCCACACCATCACCAGAGAGACTGATACGGATGGCTGTTGGTGGTTTTGGAGCAGCGGTGTCTTCTGTAACGGTAACGTTCTGTACGAGAGATCGTTCAGATTGTAATGTTTTGATCTTGTAAGCGGTAATCTCATAAGTGTGGTTTCCAGGTAAAACATTTACATCACGGTACGTGGTTGCCTCACGTTCAATCACATCAATTTGAAATTCTGTATCCCGATAGATAAGATAACCGCTAACATCTGGGTCACTGGATTTTTGCCATCTTAGGGTTACATCGTTTTCACCGCTCTTGTCTGCCTCTGCAGTGAAACCTGAAACGGGGGCAGGGGGGACATTTGGAATTACCTGCAAAGTAAAATCGTTGTTATTCTGTTTTCCATCTGCTTCCCCTGGTTTAATGAATTCACCTATTGGATCGTCTTGGAGATTTCGGAGTCTCACTTGGAATTCTGTCTCACCAAAATTATCTGGAGTTCTGCAGTCAAAAATGATTTCATAAGAAAAATTTTCATTCTTGTCAAGGATTAGTTCGGAAAGTTCTACGCGTAGGACATTTCCCCCAGAGATTACCGCGGTAGCAGGTTCCTTTTCTCCATCATGCAGGACATATTCAAAGTCCGATATTTGCGGTATATATCCTGTGGGCATAATAATTTCAATTGTCTTAATTTCTTCACCGGGTACTGCCCTTGACCTATCGATTATAAGTGTGATAATTAGTGGTACGGTTGAACTGGCAGGAACAATGCCCTTTGTTTCATCAACAACGTTGATTTCTCCGACTGATGTTACTGCACTATAGGATTGCATGATAGGTAGTGTAAGAAGAACTGTTAAAATATAAATCAAAAATGAAGTTTTCATAAATAATTATCTCTTCTTTACCATGAATTAAGGTTGGTAATATTATTCAAGGTAACAAACGGATGCATATAAGCAATTATGACAAACTAATAAACTACTGAACTAAAACACATTTATTTGCAACAAGTTTATGGGTACAACCTATCTTATAAAGTGTTGTAGGAAGGGTTTCTAACCCCGATTTACCGCGAATTTGGTCAAAATTGCATTTATGAGATATGCTGTAGTGTATAAGTAGCGATTATTATATCACAATTCCAAATTTAATGAAAGTCATGTTTTGAAACACCAAAAACTTTCAGTTGAAAAAGATGTCAACAATTGCTATAATTGTTGAAATGCGTTTAGTTTATGTAATAATACTATTAAAGAAGTTTATAGATTTGTATTTTTATGTTAGTTAGTTGAAAGTTTTATATAATTTATGACACATGCGGGAGAAACAGACGAAAAGAAAAATCGGGTTTATCTTTTCGCGCTTGCTTCGGTTGAAGGAATAGGGGCGGTTCGCATCAGACGTTTGTTAGAACGTTTCGGTAGTGCAGAACGCGTTTTTGATGCAGATTTAGTTGAGATAGCCCAGCTACCGCAGTTCAACCCAATATTAGCGTCACGTATTCTGGTTGTGCGGAAGAGATTCTCAGAATTACAACAAAGGTTAGACGAACTATCCAATCAGGGAATAAAAGTTCTCTTTCCAGATGATACGGAATACCCTACACTTCTAAAATCCTCACAAGATTCCCCGATGGTCCTTTGTAAAGCAGGAGAGTTATCTGAAGTTAGCGAAAAGTGTGTGGCGATTGTGGGAAGCAAACAGCCTTCAGCTGACAGTATTAATGTAACACTTGAACTTTCTATGCGGTTAGTTGAAGCGGGTTGGACAATTGTAAGTGGCTTTGCTGTAGGTATAGATACGACTGCACACTACGGGGCATTAGGGTTAAATGGTACAACAATCGGTGTTTTATCAACAGATTTATCGTCAATTTACCCGCGTGAAAACCGCGATCTTGCTCTCAAGATATATAAAACAGGATGTCTTTTTTCAGAACACCCTTTTCCAACACCACCTACACCCGCTAATCTTGTGATGCGAAATCGAATTATCAGTGGACTTTCTTTTGCTACAATCGTGGTAGAAACTTCTATAGAAGGGGGGGCAATGCATACAGCCCGGTATGCGCAACTTCAAGACCGACCCGTTTTCGCAGGTCAGTGGTCGGCTACCAATCATAAGAGTGATGGCACACGTCAACTTATTCGGAAAGGGGCGATTCCTTTCTCGCCAAATCAACTTAGTGATGTTGTTGAAATGTTAACAGATCCTAAACGGATTCAAGCACAAAATGTGGGAACTTCAGCGAAACAAATGGAACTTTTTGGACATGAGGGTGACAAAAAGTCTGCTAACAAAAAATAAATTTGAAGTATGTTGACAAATTTTTCTTGTAAAAAGTTTGAATTTATGTTATTTTTAAACAACTAATTGAAAAAAAATAATTTTCACTTTACAAAACCAATGAAATTTTGTATAATATTATGTGAAAATTCCTTTTTTTACCTTTACAGGTTTTGCAAAATTTGCTAAACTATGAAGGTACAGAGTTTGGGCGTTGACTTTCGGAACTGAAATTACTTATCCAATGGTATTTAAGGGGTTGCAGTTCTGCAGAAAGTTTTATCCTCAAAGCACCGTCTAACTTCTGCGTTTCGCAGAAGGAGGCAAACGAAATAGTCTGAAATTTTTGACTAAACATTGATATAATGGTAGGTTTCCACGACAATTGTCGATACAACAAACTACAAATCGGGAACCCCCATTTTTATAGACAGTATTTAATTGAAAGTACCTGATACAAAGGTACGTTACATTCTGATAAACCTTAATTAAGGAGTTACCTACTCATGAAACTTTTTTTTAGAACCTTGGCTATAGTCATGGCGGCACTGCTCGCTGTTTACGCGGTTGGTTGTGGTGGAGACGATGATGATGATAATGGCAATGGTGATGCAGCTGAAGCAACGTTTGATGGTGCCACACCAGCAAGCGATGGCATGCTCGCTGCGAACCAAAGTATCACACTCAAATTTACTGGGAGTCCAGGCACTATAACCGCTAATGTTGGAACCGTTTCTGGAAGAACCATTAATCCACCCGATGGCGGTTTCACCCTTGGTCCCCTTACCATCAATATTACATGGGAAAACGGTCCGGACGGTGGCGAAGGCAGTGACTCAATTAGTTATACCGTCGTTGAAGCAGACGAAACTGCACCAGAAGTCACTATGGTGGATCCAGAAAATGGGGCGAAAGACCTTGACCCAGCAGTTGTCTTTGAAGACACTATTAAAATAACCTTCAATGAAGCTATCAAGAGTGCTGAAATCATGCTCTTGGATGATGGTGACAATGTTGGTTGGACACTTGCCATTGATAAGGATAACAACAATACAGTAACCCTGACTGGAAGTGCTAATCAAACGCTCAGCAATGAAACTGAGTATACGATTAAAGGTACAGCCACAGACCATTCTGATAACACAAGTGACGAATTCAATTTCACATTTATCACTAAAGCTAAAGAGTAAATTTTTGATTCTTTCGCTTGCGGGACAGCGCATCTTAGATACGCTGTCCTTTTTTATTGAAACAAACGATGGTAGAATATGGTATTATTTACACACTGTCAATAATACCTCAGAACGGTAGGTGCGATTTCCTAATCGCACCGGGACTTACACGAAAACCTTCAATGAAGCGGATTGGGATAAATCCGGTGCGATTAGGAAATCGCACCTACCGGGGAATGGAGGTGTATAATTATTTTCAATTTTACCATAAATTCAGTTGCGAATCTAATTTTCTAAAAAAAATCCTTTTTCAGTTTTATACCTATTCGGTAATGATAATTAAATCAGTCACAGAATTATGAATTTATGCTATAATGTTTTTTAAGAAAAATTGAACAGTTTAAAAAAAAGCGTTGTCTAAATATAATAGAAACCGAAGGAGAAATTTTTCGTGGAAAGGACTGAAGCATTACTCATTGACCATCTCCGTGAAGGAGATGAAACGGCATTAGCCCCCTTGGTTGAGAAGTATAAACGTATGGTGCATCGTCTTGCGATGCAGATTACGAAGAACCACGAGGATGCTAACGATGTTATGCAAGAAACCTTTATTAAGGTGCATCAGTCAATTCATACCTTTCGGCAAGAGGCAGCTTTTGAAACCTGGATATATCGTATAACAGTTAATGAAGCACTCAACTTTGTTAAACGTAGGGAACGGCGGCGTGAAATACCACTTGCCACGACAGAAGAGGCTGAATTTCATCCGGATGTACGACATAAGTTTGACATAGCAAACGATCCACAAATACAAGCGGAGAAAGCTGAATTACGACACTGGGTTACGAAAGCTGTAAACAGTCTATCACTCAAACATCGTATTGTAGTCATCCTCCATGAATTAGAAGGGTTAACGCATGCCGAGATAGCATCAATTCTAAACTGTTCAGAAGGTACAGTTCGTTCACGATTGCACTATGCTTGGAAACAACTCAGAAATTTATTAAAACCCTACGTTGATGCGACTAAAGATTTGTAAAAATTAGTTTGTGTTGAACAAGATTGAAGTGTTAGTTTTTCTTTAGGAGCGGTTTCAGCGGAAAGCGAAATCACTGAAAACCGACAACAATTATGAAACTTACATGTACGAACATACAACGTTTTATATCCGATTACATAGATGGTGCATTATCATCCCGTGATGCTGCAAACATAGAAAAACACCTCCGTTTTTGCTCTGCATGCCGACGCGAGGTGGTTGCATTCAGAAAGACACGTGATCTTATCGTTGATTTCTATGTAGAACCCGAAGCATCAGAAAATTATTTTCATCAATTTGAAGTGGAATTGCATCGTTGTATTGACAATAAGGGTCCGATACATTTTGACCAACGTATAAGAACAACAGCTGCGCAATTCATCTGGATGTTTGCAACACAGGTGCGTCAGAGTTTTAGCAAGTATAGTCTGCTTAGGCAGAACGCGTTACCATTGTGTGCGCTCATCTTGTTAATAGTAACAGGATTTGTCGTGCCACACTTGCTAAACCAACCTCCATCTGCGCCACCTGTCGTGTTTCTTGATGATATAGATTCCGGAAAACTTGGTACGAGTTCGGAGTTAGGACAAGGAAGTTATAGCGAACGCAGGGCTGATCGGAAGTCTCCAAGTACTGTGAGTTCTCCAACATCAACAGCAAATGTTGAGAACGTAGATTATTGGAAACTCACTGAACCGGTGACAAACGATACTGAAGCATACATCATTGTCATGCATGTCAGCAAAGATGATACTGTTCCTGGTGATGCTGCGGATTCAGACTTGACTGTTTTTTCCCGACCTGACATCTTGGGTAGTCAACCACTTTTACAAGATGATGATTATGCGACACTTCCGTTGGATTTGGATTTGCATGATGCTCCAATTTATGAGAAATACCAACTCAAGTACCGTAAATTATCTGGATTTGTTGGACATTTAATGCATGTGCCATCGAAATTATTAACTATTCCTGAACCTTATGATATAAGTAAATTGTAAACGTATTGTGAATCAATAAACATGAAGATATTTTGTATTCTACCTTGAAGTATTACATATCAAGGTATACCTAAAGTATGACTGGGTGGATAGTGTGATCTACCCGTATTTTGACAAAATTGATAGGGTGAAATAGAATTTTTAATTTACCCGTGTAGTTTTCTTATTATTTTAGACTCAAAGGAGAATGTAATGAATCCAAGAATTTTGGGTGTAATTGGTGGTCTTGCCTTGGTCGTAGCTCTTCTCTCACCTTTTTTGATGGGGAGTTCTAAAAAGGTTGAGGAACTCTTTAAATCTGCCGAAACCATGTATAAACAGGAAGATTATGAAGGTGCGATCGCCAAGTATACTGAAGCACTTGAAGAATCCAAGAAACGCGGTGTTAAGACTGAAGTGATTGATAAAGATTTCCCGACATTGGCTAACTTTAAAATTGCGGTTTCCTATAATTATTTAGCAGAAAAATCGGGTGATGTCAACCATTACAATACTGCAATTGAATATATTGAAAAAGTTGCACCAGATGCAACAATACCAGCACATCAAGAAGGCCTAACATTCCTATGGGGACATGTGCTTTATCGCCAAGAGAAATATGCAGAAGCAGAAGCAAAATTTGAAGAACTGATTGCAAACTTTCCAACCAGTTTACAAGTAGAGAAAGCATATTATTCTATCGGCCAGTTGAATTATAAACTGCAAAACTATCAGGAATGTCGGACGGCATTCAATAATATTCTCGTTAATTACCCGAATTCAGACTTTAAAGATGATGCCCAACTGCTTATCGCTCAGTCGTTCCTTGACGAAGAAAACTTTGAACAGGCATATCCAGAATTCGACAAGTTTGCTACTGAGGAATTCAAGAATTATGCCGAGTTGCATGCAGAAGCTATGTATAAAGCAGCATACTGTTTGAATCAACTTGACAGACACGATGAGGCGATAAGTCGTTATACGAACTTTATCACCCAATTTCCATCGCATAATTTTGTGACAGCCGCCTATTTTGACCAAGGTTCTATTTATGCAAAGCAAAAAGACTATGACAACGCACGTGTCAATTATGAGTTAGCACTGCAGAACACCGCAGACGTATCACTCCAATCGGAGATTCAATCTGCTATTGGTCAGACTTACTACGATCAAGCAGATTATGAGAATGCTATTGTCGCCTATACAAAACTGATTGATGAATATCCTGAAAGTACGTTCAAAGGTGATGCAAAACTAGGAATAGCTGACTGCCATTTTCGCTTGGAAAATTGGGACGAAGCGATTGTTTCATATAAAGCAGTAATTGATTACGAAGAGAGCGAACTTCAAAAGACAGAAGACGGATCGCTTGATTTTACGCCTTATAGTGCCTACCAAATTGGAGAAGTATATTACAAGTTAGGGAGTAATCAGAATGTATCAGGTCAAACTGAAGAGGCGACTGCTACACTTGAACTTGCCTTACAATGGTATCAGAAAACTGTTGATGAGTTCCCCGAAAATCCGGTTGCACCCCATGCATTGTATGGGGCAATTTGGACATTGAACGATCTAGGGCGTAAGGAAGAACTTGAAAGAGTCGCTCATGAATTCATAGACAAGAACAAAAACCATAACGAATATGACATTCTCGCAGCAGAGGTACAACTTCGTTTCGCAGATATTAAACGTTCCGAGTTTCACCAATATCTTGAAGCGGCAGAAGAATATGCAAAGTTATGGGATTACCGACCCCTACCTAAGTTCCATCTTGTGAAATTGATGGGGAAATTCTATGAAGGCCGTTCATATTTTGAAGCTGCCAAACCTGAAGGCTATCAAGATGGGGATCCCTCTGATAGTTTCAATACAGAATATCTTCAAAAATCTATTACAGCATATCAAGATGCCATACAGATGTTCTCTGATGATGCATTTCTGCCAGGTGTCAATGAAGGACGTTATCAAGACTTTCTCCCTGAACGTATTAACCAAGTTGAGGCATGTATCATGAATGAAGCACTTTCACATGAGATGCTTGGCGACTGGAATACAGCACGGGAACGGTATGCAATGATACCTGAAACCAGTGATTACTATCAACGTTCACTCCTACTGATTGCGAATAGTTATGTGAAACAGGGAGATAAATCCCAGGCTATCACTTATTACGATTCAATATTGCCGAAACTCACTGAAGATAATCTCTCATTAGCCGAGATTAAGCTTGCGGACTTACTTCGTACCGATGAACGGTTTGAGGAAGCAGCTAAGCAATACCAAGCAGTTGTTGATAGTAATCCTGTAGGTGAATATGCCGATGACGCGCTTTACTTCGTG
This sequence comes from Candidatus Poribacteria bacterium, assembly GCA_012270795.1. GTDB lineage: Bacteria > Poribacteria > WGA-4E > WGA-4E > WGA-3G > MSPOR6. The sequence goes on along the minus strand of JAAXHO010000075.1, from coordinate 14,147 downwards.
GGGCTTTGCTATTACTACGCTTCATCTGATAAACCTGAGCTTGCTGAACAAGCTGCAGCAGCCTTTAATAAGGTGATTTCAGATTATGGCGACAGTCCAAACGCAATTGAAGCATTTTTCGGTTTGGCATTAGTCTATCAAGATGCCGCCCAAAAACATGGGGACACGTCCAAATGGGCCCTCGTTCTGCAGGTGGCAGATCAGGCAAATGAAAAATTTGCAAGTAGTGATGATAGTACTATTCTTCACACACTCGGACGTATTGATCTCATCAAAGTCACTGCTCTGGAAAACACAAACCCTGATGATATTGACAGTAAGATCGCGAATCTACAGCGAATCATTGAAAACCCTGGTGCTTCCGAAGATACCCGTATGCGGTCACAATTGAAAATTGGACATGAATACTATGGAAAAGAACGGTATCAAGAGGCACTCTCAGCATATCTGAAGTTTGTTGAAAATTATCCTGATAGTGATATAGCACCAAATGCTCAATATCAAGCAGCAGTTTGCTATTACCAAATTGCAAGAAAAGATGAAGATGCTGAGGCTGCAAAGTCAGCATATATGAATGCCGCCAGTGCAGCTGAGAAGGTCTGGGAAATGACAGAAAACGTTGATAATCGGATCAGTGCCGGTTATACACTCGGTTTGTCAAAGTTGGGATTGAACGACAACAAGGGGGCAATTGAAGCGTTCACACGGGTAACTGCACTTGAAGGTCAGACACAAGACAATATACGTGTTAACCTGATTTCTCAATCGCACTCCAGACTTGCAGAATTGCACACGAGTGAAGGTAATTATCAAGATGCCGTAAAAGAGTATCAATATATTATTGCCAATACGGAAGAAGACGATCTGAGAGGTCGTTCCTACTTCGCGATGGCGTATGCTCAAGATGAACACCTCAAGTTGTATGAGGAAGCTTTGAAAAATTACCAGAACGCAACGCAATTGGCAGATAACTTGGTCAAGGCACAATCCTTTTATAGGATGGGTTTAATTTATCAGGAAAAGGTTAATCAGCCTGACAAGGCGTTGGAAGTATTCCAGAACTTGATTACAAACTATAGTTCTGAGGAGAATACGGGTGTCGCATCAATGGTAGCCGATGCAAGTCTGCGCCGGTCAGATCTATATATCAAATTAGGACGTTTAGATGAGGCAATTGCAGAGGCGGAAGTGTCTTTGAAAAAATTAAAAGATAATCCGTATGCCACAGTCTCACGAAAAGTTTCTGCACAGTACGATCTTGGATTGCTTTATTCCAATAAAGCGCGTTCGCTTTATTCTAGTGAACCAGGAACCGAACTTCAACCTTATGTTGATATGAGTAGATTGGCAGCTGCTGCCTTCATAGAGGTCGGTAAACTTGCAGGTCCTATAGAGAAAGTTGATAAAGAAACAGTATTACCGTATGTACAAAGCGCGCTCTTCCAAGCAGGACAGATATATTATTCTGTCGGTATTGGGCTCAAACGTCGTGCAGAATTATTACAATGTGTTGAACCACTTACCACTTATGTACAATATGCGGATACTGATGTATTCCCCGCTTCTGATGATTTGACGAGTAATGTTGAAACCGCTTTGACTTACTTAGCCAATGCAAACTTTGACTTAGGACGAATGCAAGTTGGTTTAGACGAAGAAATGTCGCCTAAAGCTATCGAGTACTTTGCAAATTCGTCAAAAGTGTTCAATGATCTTGTCAAACGTTTCCCAAATGCAAAGGATGCAGCACTCTGGCAGTATCAGTCAGGAGAAGCATTCTATACAACAGAACAGTATGATAAGGCAATCGTTGAATATGACAAGGTTAGACGAGTTAACAAAGCTCATGAAAAGTCTCCCGAATCCTTGTATGCTATTGCAACGTGTTATCAGTATCTGTCTGAAACTGCAAAAGAAGAGGGGGATACGGAAGCTGAAAAAGCGTTTCTTGACAAACTTTTTGAGACAAATGAGATCCTCGTCAAGGAATTTAAAAATAGCAAATTTGCGGGTGATGCGTTTATTAACATCGGAAATAACCACTATAACTCAGCCTTGGATCCAAATCTTGAACCAACGGAGCAAATTCGTCTATTCCGATTAGCAATTGAGAATTATGAACGTGCAATAGCTTCACCCGGCCTGAGTGCAGAATCCAAAGCTAAAGCAGAAGGATTCCGTAATGACACGATGAGCTACCTTGCACACAATGAATATGAGCATGCACGTAAATCACTCGGGGCAGCGCAGCGATCCGGCAAAAAATCCGATCTTGAAGCAGTCATTAAACTCTTCAAGGCAATCGCTAAGGATTATCCAGACACTAAGTACGGTGACCTCTCTTACGGCAGGTTAGGCGATGCATATACAATGCTTGCAAATAAAGAAGATGTTTATTATCCTGATGCGTTGTATTACTTCAAGTTCTTACCAAACAAATATGCTTTGAGAGAACCAAATGACAATCAGGTAAAAGATGCAATTGAATACTGTACCCGTAAGCGGAACCAGGTTCGAGAATACATGACAGCTGAAAATATTCCGGATGTGCGGCATGATACTGAGGAGGATAACTAATCATCCGGTAGGCACAACCGGTATTTCATAGGGACAGGTATTTTACCTGTCCCTATTTCTGTTTTATTGTAAAAATTGTTTCACCTTGCTTAAGTTATCTAAATTCTATTATACACGCCAATATTACTTTTAGTTTTGTGGTAGTGTGTATAAACAAGGAAGGAGTTATAGAATTGTGCATGACGAATTAAGAGTGCCTTCACGTATCTTACTTGGTCCTGGTCCCAGCATAGCAAACCCGCGTGTGTTGAAAGCGATGACAACCCCTATGCTTGGGTACTTAGATTCTGATTTTGTTGGTGTGATGGATGATACCGTTTCCTTGATACGGCAGGTCTATGGCACGCAAAATAAGGTTACTTTTCCTGTTTCTGGCACAGGTACTGCGGGAATGGAAACAGCACTCACAAACGTTATTGAACCTAGTGATGCTGTAGTTGTTGGCATCAATGGTTACTTCGGGGGTAGAATCGCGGAGATAGCAGAAAGGTGTAGAGCAAATGTTATATCTGTCCAAGCTGAATGGGGAGATATTATAAAACCGGAACAGATTGCCGATGCCTGTGACCAAGTTAATCCGAAGTTGATTGGAATAGTGCATGGCGAGACATCTACCGGTGTTTTGCAGCCTTTAGAGCAGATAATAGAAATTGCGCATGAAAATGAGGCGTTGTTGCTTGCAGATTGTGTTACTTCACTGGGGGGACAACCTGTTGATTTGGATGCACGCGGGATTGACATCGCCTACAGCTGCACACAGAAATGCTTAGCAGGCCCTCCAGGTCTTTCTCCAATCAGTTTTAATGAGCGTGCGGTTGAAGTGATTCATAACCGCGCAACGAAAATTCAGAGTTTCTACATGGATGTAACACTGCTTGAAGAATATTGGATGGGGGACACTCGTAAGTATCACCACACCGTATCTATGTCCATGATTTACGCATTGCGTGAGGCACTTCGAGTTGTTGTAGAAGAGGGGTTATCAGAACGATATGTGCGTCATGAACGCAATGCTCGTGCACTGATTGCTGGTGCAGAAGCAATCGGTTTAGAACCTGCTGCCACAGCAAAACATCGCGCCCCGATGCTAACGACACTCCGCATTCCTGATGGTATTGACGATGGTACCATCCGAAAACGCCTCATACAAGACTATGGGATTGAAATCGGTGGCGGTTTAGGTATATTTGCTGGTAAGGCATGGCGTATTGGTCTGATGGGGGATGCTGCGAACGAACAGAACGTTCTGCTTGTTCTAAATGCTATTGAAAAACTCCTTATTGAATTTGGATACCGTGTTGATGCTGGTACTGCAGTAAGTGCAGCCGCAGCTGTATATCAGGAAAGTTAAAAGCAATCGAATTACTCCCATTCAATCGTGCTTGGTGGTTTTGAGCTAATATCATAGACAACGCGATTGATTCCTTGTACCTCGTTTATAAGCCGAGTGGAAATTCTTGCTAAGACATCGTCGGGGATTCTTGCCCAATCGGCAGTCATTGCGTCGCTGCTTGTTACGGCGCGCAGTGCTACTACATTTTCATAAGTGCGTTCATCCCCCATCACACCAACACTCTTGACAGGTAGAAGTACTGCCAATGCTTGCCATATCTCATCGTATAAGCCCGCTGCTTTTATCTCGTCTATGAAAATGGCATCCGCTAAACGCAGGACAGCTAATCGTTCTGGTGTTACCTCTCCAATAATTCGAACAGCAAGGCCTGGACCAGGGAACGGATGCCTACCGAGTACATGGTGTGGTATGTTTAATTCTGCCCCAACTGCGCGCACCTCGTCTTTGAAAAGTTCGCGGAAAGGTTCAATCAGTTCAAATGGCATGTCGGGTGGGAGCCCGCCGACGTTATGATGCGTCTTAATTGTTGCAGAGGGACCCTTGGTAGAGACGCTTTCAATAACATCAGGATAGAGTGTGCCTTGTGCAAGAAAACGGCAAAGACCGAGTTGCTTTACTTTCGCTCTGAAGGTTTCAATGAACTTTGCGCCAATCACTTTTCTTTTCTGTTCTGGGTTGACGACACCTGCTAAAGCCTTGAGAAATGTGTCCGTTGCATCAACGAATTCTATATTTATTCCAAGTGTTTTACAGGTATGTAAAACCTGTTCTACTTCATTTTTTCGCAGTAGTCCATTATCAACAAAAACGGGTATTAATGCGTCACCTATTGCTTCATGAAGCAGTGTCGCCAACACCATTGAGTCTATCCCGCCACTGACTGCACACAACACTTTTTCGTTTTTCACCGTTTCTTGAATTTGTGCTATTGCTTCAGCAATAAATGTATCCATTGTCCAAGTTGTTTCACAACCGCAAATATACCGTGAGAAGTTGGATAGGATTTTATCAGCATCCCGTGTATGTTCGACCTCGGGGTGAAATTGCAGTCCATAAAGTGTGCCTTCACCGTTGACCATTGCTGCGATGGGTGAATTTGGCGTATGTGCAATTGTGCAAAATCCCTCAGGTAGTTCATCAATCTTGTCTCCGTGGCTCATCCAGGCGGTGACTTCAGATGCTAATCCTGTGAATAACGGTTCAGCTGTGGACTTGACATTGAGCTGGGCATTCCCGTATTCTCGTTCAGTTGCAGGATGAACTTTCCCCCCTTTTAATAAGTGTGCCATAAGTTGCATGCCGTAGCAAATGCCTAAAATGGGGATACCGAGTTTGAATATTGCAGCATCTATCTTTGGGGCATCTTCTTCATAGACGCTGGCGGGGCCTCCTGAGAGGATAATTCCTTTAGGTGAGATTTTTTCTATGTCTGCAAGCGATAAAGTATAGGGTTGAATCTCACAGTATACCCACTGTTCCCGAATACGTCGTGCAATTAGCTGCGTGTATTGTGACCCAAAGTCTAATACGACAATCACATCTCGCTTCATAGTTATACTCCGTTTATGCACCCATAGGTATTCAATTGTTGAATTTCGCTATCGTTGGAGGGTTTTCAACCCCTATTTTCACCACCTTTTGCAGGAGCGACCTCCGGTCGCGACCAGCAGGGCACTCCTACCTTAAGAAACATAAGTTAAAGTGTGTGCTTAATCAACAATTGAATACCTCTGGTTTATGCCTCAGATTGACTTGATTTTATTTTCTATATGTGTCGGATCAAGGCAAATTTGGTTCGCGTGTGATAATATTCCCTGTTTGAGGTTCAAAGATTGCACCGTAGTATCCTTGTGGTGCACATAAAACATCGTCCCACATTGCTAATTTACTATTTGCATCTTGCAAATAGTAGTATCCTTTGTAAAGGTGTTCTACTGCGTCTATAGTACAGACATGATAACAGTGATTATGGAATTGAATTGTATTATCATAGATGATGATGTATCGATCACCAAACAAACTATGTGCAATCTGGTTGACGATATAAGGGTCTATTTTCAATTGTGTATCTCGTAGGAACGTTCGTATTTATTTGTTTATTCTGTTGTCTGATTGCTGGGTGGTTTTGGGGTTTTATCTAAAAGAATGTCAATCCTACGATTTTTTTCCTGCGAGTTTTTGTCAATAGGTTGTGATTCTCCTAAGCCGAGAGCGTTTAGTCTTTCTGCTTTAACATTTCCTTTGTCAATTAGGAATGTTTTGACAGAATTTGCCCGTCTTTCACTCAGAGCCTTATTTGCGCTTGCGTCACCGAGTGTATCACTGTGTCCCTCGATTCTAACGATGTAGTCTTTATACTCGTCTTGTAGCAGTATCTCAGCAAGTTTAGTAAAGGTAGGAAAATACTCGTCTTTTAGACGTGTGCTTGTTGTAGCAAATAAGTTGCCGCTGATTCTGATGAGTACCCCTTCTTCACGGTCAATGACGACAGCCTTTGGTATCTGTTTTGTTGCTGCAATCAGAGCAGTCTGTTCGGATGTGTGTAATTCAGTCTTTTTGATCGCGCGTTGTAGATAATCATTGCTTTGTTGTGCGGCATTAATTGTATCTGTATAGTCCTTTTTTGCAAGTGCTGCTTCGGCAGTTACGAGTGCTGAAGTCGCGAGTTCAAATAGTTGTGGTGCTAATTGTGGTACTTTTGTTTCTGTGTACTTTGTAATTGCTGCTTTGACGGATGCGACGGATTCATTGGCTCGTTTGATTTTTGCTGTGAGTTCTTGTTGTGCGCGTCTACGAAATTCTGCGATTTCTGATGTGGTTATGACCTCGTCTGCAATCTGTTCCACTGCTGTTGCAGATTGTTTTGCTTCTTCAAAACGGTTAGCTTCTAAATCCTTTTTCGCGCTGTCCAATTGGTTTTGTGCTTGTTGGAATTGTTGTGGATCATGTGTAGCTGCATTGAGAGATTCTGCATATTGGACTTTAAGTTTTGCCCGTTCAACTGCAATTAGAGCGTTTGTTTCCGCTCTGGTACGAGTTTTCTGGTGTTGGATTGCTAATTCATAGAGTTTGTTTGCTTGTGTTTTAGCATCTTTTGAAGTTTTTTCTGCTTCGTTGAATTCTTTTCGGTTAAGGTGTGATGTTGCTTTCTCAATAATTGATTGTACGCGTTCGTAGTCTGGAGTTCCTACGATTTCAGGATAAACGATTTTTGAAAGCGTAACGAATAAATTAGCACCAGAGATTGGGAGGTTAATATTTGCGTGTCGTAATGCGTTGTTTGCTTTTTCCAACTCTGTTGTAAGTGTGTTTGCTCGTTGTTTTTCGGTCTCAATTACTTTTTGAGCCTGTATATTTTCATAGGATTTCATCTCGTTGCGGATTTTGACGATTTCTATTTCATAATCTTTTTGTGTTATTTCTTCTTGGTACATCTGTTCACGGATGTTGATGAACTGGGTTCGTGCTTGATGTTGTTTTGCCTTATATAAAGCGATTTTTGCGGAAAGTTCAGCTTGATTTGCGAATTCAATGCTTTGTGCGAATTCTCCACGTTCTTGTGCTTGTTTAGCGAATTTCAGTAGTTTTTTAGCATTCCCGTATTCTTCAATTGCCAATTGATCCGCACCTAATTCAGTTGCATCGTCAATTGCTTTTTGTCCATTTTGGAACTGTGCCTCTAAGATCACGATATCAATTTCAAGAGGTGTGCATCCGTAAGTAACGAAAGAAGTAAAAAGAAGTAACCATCCGAGGCATCGCATAACATCTATCCTTTATTTCTTTTGTGCGTCGCGTTCTGCTTTGAGAGTTTGTAGATTATTTTTGATTTCTTCAGTTTCCTGTTGTTGCAGTTCTAATGCGGCTTGTGCTTCTTGAACTTGTGATTCTTGTCGGACTGCTAACGTTTTTTCGGTTGCGATTCGTGCATGTAGATGTGCTTTTAGACTTAATCGGTATGCGCGTTCTACATCACCCGTTTGTAAAGCAGATTGTGCTTTGAAAAGCAACTCTTCAGCTAATTTCATTTCACTGGGTGCGTCATCAGGTGCGCCAACATTTTCAGCTGAAGTAATGCTGACTTTAGCATTATTTATGTATTCAATTGCTAACTGTTCAAGCTGTTTTCCGCTACAACCCCATACAACAGTTATCAATAGGAATGGAATTAACCACTTCATATTTTTTCCACTTTATTCTATGTTTACCAAGAGATTTCAAGACAAGGTACAATAAGCAAAAAAGCCCCACACAAGGTGAGGCTTTCCAAAGGGGTCCATTAGAACGCGGGACGTTCTGTGTAGACACTCACCTTGCGACGGTATTTGTCTTTTCGTTCAAACCAGACATATCCATCAATTTTTGAGAAGAGTGTATAGTCTCTGCCAGTGCCTACGTTGTTTCCTGCATGTAAATGTGAACCGCGCTGCCTGACGAGAATGCTTCCAGCTGTAACGTAGTTTCCGGAAAACCTTTTGACACCCAACCGTTTACCGATACTGTCACGACCGTTTCGTGTGCTTCCGCCACCTTTCTTATGTGCCATTAGTTTCTACCTCCTCTGCTTCAACCGTGGTATTTCCCTCACCACCGATTGCAGTGATTTTAATTCGTGTAAATGATTGACGGTGTCCTAATTTGCGTTTATATCCTTTTCGGCGTTTAGACTTAAAGACGATAATCTTTTTCGCACGTCCTTGCTGAACGACTTCGCCTGTGACAGACATGTTTTCCAGATAGGGAGTACCTGTTTGGAGTTGTCCATCATCACCGGCAATCGCTAAAACGGAGGGAAATGTGACTGTTTCACCGACAGCATTGTCTAATTTTTCTAAATCTATGAGGCTGCCGACCTCAACGCGATGCTGTTTCCCACCGCTTGCAAATACTGCATACATTTTGTTTTCACTCCTTTTAGGTGTAGAAATCCTCAGAATGTAACGGGATTTTCTATTTTTATTTTTCTGCCATATTGTGTTGTGTAATAGAGAAATGGCAAAAGAGCATTGGACGCACCTATCCGCCCATTTTTTGTTATTCCGACAATTATATGATGCCACATTTTATGTCAAAAGTCAAGTCTTTTTAAAAATATCGCTATCTCTCGTAGGCGGAAATCGGAGTTCCCTCCTACGGGTGAATTACTGAAACTAATCTAAATACAGTTCTTCACCGTTTGCGGCGAAGATTCTGTAGTCTTCAAGATGCAGGTCCGCGTCGGGTTCAAGTGTTAGTTGTAGTTTTAATGATTTTTTGAGTTCTCGAAGTTTTTCGGACATTTGTGCGTTTAGATGTGACACGATGTGATCATTTGCGATAATTCGCAGTTTGGATTGGCGAGTATGTTGGTATGCTCTTTTTATTGTTCGCAACAATCCGATAACGACAGTTTCAATTGACAAAACAGTACCATGTCCTTCACAGTATGGACATTGTTCTGTAAGCAATGTTGATAAGCTCTGTCGTGTACGTTGTCGGGTCATTTCCACCAATCCTAAATCTGAGAAATGAAGGATATTGGTGCGTGCTTTGTCTTTGCGCAATGCCTCCTGAAGCAATTTGAAAACTTGTTTTCGGTGCGCTGGTTCATCCATGTCAATAAAGTCAACGACGATAATTCCACCTAAATCGCGTAGTTGAATTTGGCGAACGACTTCCTCAACTGCCTCAAGGTTTGCACTTAGGATTGTGTTGTCTGGATCAGATTGTCCGACGAATTTACCTGTGTTGACATCAATTGAGACCATTGCTTCAGTTTGCTGTATGATGATATGTCCGCCACACTTGAGCCAAATTTTTTCGCTGAGTGCTTGCTGTAATTCTTGGTCTACCCCATAAGCTTTAAAAAGAGCGGTGTCTTCAGTGTAAAGATTTATTCGCTCCAACATGTTTGGCATTACAGTGGTAACATAATCAACTGTTTCCTTATAGCTGGATTTTGAATCTATAAGGAGTTGTTTAACGTCCTTGTTTAGCAGGTCGCGTACAATTCGGTTCGTGAAACTCACGTCTCTGCTAATTAAGCTCGGTGCGCTTTTTCGTTTTGATCGTTCTCGTACTTGTTTCCACTGATCGATCAAGGATCGGATTTCAGCTGCAAATTCTTCTTCGCTCAATCCTTCAGCAGCAGTTCGGATGATGAAACCTCCTTCAATGTCGGCTTTCAAGTTTTGTGCTAAGTCTCGCAATCGGTCTCGTTCGCTTTCCGATTCCAGTCGTCTTGAAACTCCGATAGTAGAAGAATTCGGCATATATACGACATAATGCCCTGGCAATGTAATGTTGCTTGTAACGCGTGCTCCCTTGCTGCCTATTGGTTCTTTTCCGACTTGAACCAATAGTTCCTGATTCTTTGAGATTAGATCCGTAATGAGGTATGGGAATCCTCTTCCACCCCGTGATTTTTTTGTTGGGGTTGCCTGCATATCCAGTGTTGGTATCCCATCATCCGAGCTCCCATTATCGGAGTTATTATATTTTAGGTCAGAAATATGAAGAAATGCGTGACGTTCTAAACCGATATCAACGAAAGCTACTTGCATGCCAGGTAAGACATTTTCAACACGTCCTTTATATAGGTTCCCTAAAACTGTTTTTGTCGCTTTACGTTCAATGAGAATTTCATTAAGTATTCCTTTTTCAAGAACAGCACATCTTGTTTCGTACTCATCGTCAGAAATAAGTATCTCCTTTTCCATTATTAGTGTATCCTCCTATCATGCTTTTACTCAGAAAAGCATCTCGGTAAAAAAAGTCTGTCAATTGAAAAAGCGGTAGTTCTAAGAGTGTAGATTTTTGAGAGTTCAATTTCAGTTTAGAGGTGAATTCTAAACATATCAATCTCTTAATGCTGAGGGAATACATATACATAAGATTATCTACCATAGTTTTCTGTCCATATAAAATAATCATTTCAATCCATAAACGGATTTGATAGCAGATTAACTTTACCTTGGTGTTAGGGTTGCGACGGGTGTAATGAGTTCTCCCATTGATATGCCGCCATGTTGGAATCCCCCCTGAAACTGCCGCTTGTATTTATAAAAGTCGTTTGGATAGACGAAGTAATAATCGTCTTTTGCGAGAATATAATCCTTGCTTGCGCTTTCAGCTGGTAGTTTATATTCCTTGGGATTAGGTATATATACAGCTTGGTTTTGATCGCATGCCAAGTTATTCCCAATTTTGAAGCGGAGGCTTGTGCTTGTGTCCCGATTACCGTAGGCGCGTGTAGCTCTATTGCAGAATTCTGAGCCATGGTCTGCGGTGAGAACTACGTGTGCACCTCGGTCAGCAATTAAGCGTAGTATATCAAACAGAGCTGAGTGTGCAAACCAGGATCGAGCTAAAGCGCGAAATGCTGGTTCATCTGGTGCAAGCTGTTGTAAGACTTCCGATTGTGAGCGTTGATGTGTTAGAATGTCTATGAAGTTTACAACCAAAGTTGATAAACCAACGCGAGTTGCTGCAGCGAGCCGTTTTTTGTATTCAATTCCTCCGCGAATATCAAATATTTTGAAATATTGTACGCCAGGTTTTACCCTGATATCGTTTCGTTTTAGGTATTCTTCAAGCAGTTGTCGTTCAAATTGGTTTGTGCTTGTACCTCCATTAGATTTCTCCTGCCAATATTGTGGATAGTCTTTTGCGATTTCAGCGGGGTACAACCCACTAAATAGTGCGTTTCGTGAATACATCGTAGCACTCGGCAGTATTGACAAACTATAGTTTAGGTCAATTGAGAAATAGTGATGAAGCAAGGGTTCTATTGCCATCCAATGGTCAAGTCTGAAGCAGTCGACGACAATAAAATAGGTTGGCACATTTGCTTGAAGAAGAGGCATCACGTGCTGGTCTAATACATCAACAGAGAGTGGGGGTCTATCTTCGCTTCCGTTGACCCATTCTGTGTAATTTTCCTCAACGAAATTGGAGAATTCGGCATTACACTCTTTTTTTTGCTCTAAGTGCGTTTCTTCTAAACCCTGTTCAGCCAATTTATCAGAAAGAAGATCCCATTGAAGTAATTTAACGTATATATCTATCCAATCTTGCCAGTTTGGTTGAGATGCCTTTAGATTAGTAATCGTATTAAAGTCGTTAGTGTATCGTCCTGGTATTTGGTTTTCTACAATATGTTTTTGTTCAAGTACCCGTTTGAGTGTGGAAGCGATCTGTGCAACTCCTATCGGTTTGACCAAAAAATCAGTAACCTGTTTACCAAGGGCGACATCAATAAATTTGTCATCACTTGACTGTGTCACAAGTATAACAGGCACTTGTGTGTTTATCGTCCGAATGATGTCTAAGGTAGCCATCCCATCTTTCCCTGGCATAACCTGGTCAAGAAGAATAGCATCAAAAATGTTGTTCTTCTGTTTAAGCAATTCAATACCGTCTTCACCGTTGGTAGCGGGAGTGACAACATATCCTCTGTTTTCAAGAAAACGTCTGTGTGGCAGCAATGCTTCAATTTCATCATCTATCCAGAGAACGTTGTGAATTTTATTGTGCATATCTGTTCCTTTTATACCCTAAGAGGTGTTGGACGGTAATTGAATTTCAAATATTGTTCCATCAGGGGTACTTTCGACTAAACTGATATTGCCGTGATGATAGTCGTGAACGATTCGACGGACGATCGTCAAACCGAGTCCCCATCCATGTGTTTTTGTAGTCATGCCGGGATTAAAGATTGCGCGTTGTTTTTCGCTGGGTATACCGGAACCGTTGTCCGAATATCTGATAATGACCTGTTTTTGCCGTTCATCATATCTCGGTTCAATTTTGATGTATCCTTGTTCCTTTTGGATTGCATCCAAAGAGTTCCGTATTAAGTTTTCAAAAACCCACTGTAGCAATTGGGCATTTGCAGTAATTGTGGGTATCTCATTTGGCATAACTGTGATTTCAATGTTTCGACTGATTTGAGGCAGTCTCCGTTCAAAATAAGTGAGGACTTCATTAAGTACTTCCTTTAGGTCGGTCTCACTTTTTGTCGGTTCTGTGCCGATCAATCCGAATCGTGTCGTGGTTTTCTGTAGACGTTGTAAGTCACTGTGCATGTTTTTTGCGAGTTCAGCGAGTATACCGTCATCAGTTTCTTTGCTTTGTTCGTTTAAGAGCTCCGTCCATGCTAATAGTGCGGAGATGGGAGTTCCGAGTTGATGTGCTGTTTCTTTAGCTAATCCGCCCCAAATCGCTGCATGTTCATAAGATTTTATCTGTCGGTAGATGAGAATTGACGCGAAAGCGAAAATAGACAAAACGATAGACAAGACAACAGGTGTTATTAGCAGTCCATAAAAGGATCTTATTTCGTAATAGAAATATCCCTCTTGCCAATCTGGCGTTGTTTGAAGAGCTGCGAAAGCAGACGTATTTTGAACAAAGATTTTTGCGCGTTCTCTCTGCTGTGGCGTGGCGTTTTCGTTAGTGATAACATCGTTCCACATTTGCCATTTTTGTGGTGTCTTTTCAGTATCAGTGATCGCAAATGGGAGTTGTGCCATTTCACTTGGGGCAGCATCTCCGTAGTAAAAATATCCTGTAATTTGTCTATCTTCTTTTAAGAACGGTATTTTTCGTTGCTGATTCTTGTTTTTCATCCGTTCTAATGTTGCGGTTAGGAGTCCTTTCTCATCTTTTGTAAACGTGACTGTATTGCTTTTGTTGATTTTAGTGTCTAAATTCTTCTCAATTCCTTGCGAAATTACCACTTTTCCATCTGCATCAGTGATAATAAATGAAAATCTTCGTGACCTATTTTCTGCATATAGTTCTTTCCTCATGACTGTTAGGAGACGTTGTTGCAGAGCGCGGTCTTCAATGCTTGGTATTTCGGCGGCAAGATTCACAAAAATCTCAATTTGTGCTTCAATGTCTGCGTTCAGATTCGTTATTTGACGTGTATAGTAGGTAAATATAAGAACTAATATACATACACCGACACCGAAATATATGAGCATCAACCGACCGGTTGGGTATGTAGAAGTAATACTCCGTTTCCACTTCAACACAAAACTCCCTGAGCAAAATAGTGATCTTCAAATATATCGGTATTTTAATATTATACCTTAAATAAGATGTTTTTTCAAGTTTGTTCAAAAAGTTGTTGGGTGTGTAAAGTTTTGGTTACTTGTCTGAACAAGGATTTTCAGGATTATCAGATTTTCAAATCAAGAAATCAACGGTATGAATGCTATATGAAGATTAA
>JAAXHO010000180.1 GCA_012270795.1 Candidatus Poribacteria bacterium | reverse complement strand
TCTTACAACTCCGATTTCACAATGTACCAGAACCACTTGCCGAAACGATTCGCAGCCTCAATGACCGAAACCGGCTTGAAATGCTCTTTGAGAAAGCCGTCACTACCCAAACGCTTGAGGAACTTCGGACAGAAGTTGACACACTCACCGAAGGTGAAAACCATAACGAACACTCAGAATAAAACAGGGACAAAAGCGATACGTGAATTTATCACGCGCCTAAACCTTTCTTTGGCAGTTCTCGGTCTCTCCTTGCGTTTTAGCTTCAATTCTGGGTGTATCCAACATTGCAGCTTGGCTGCGGTTTAACTTTGGAAATAGCGGAGATATTAATGTCTAACAAGGTAAACGAGTTCCAGATAATAAATGCAAATGATGCTGAATTAATGCGTATCAGTCAAGAAGAAACACTATCCTTAAACCTAAACGAGATGCAAACAATTCAGGACCATTTTGCCAAACTGCAACGCAACCCAACCGATGTAGAGCTCGAAACAATCGCTCAGACATGGTCAGAACATTGTGTCCACAAAACTTTCAAAAGCATGATAATTTATTCCGAAAAGGGTAAAGAAACGGAACAGATTGACGGTTTGTTTCCAACCTATATCCAGCGTGCAACTGAGGAGATAGACAAACCTTGGTGTGTCTCTGTCTTTTCTGACAATGCGGGTATCATAGAATTTGATGAGACATTCAATCTTGTCTTCAAAGTAGAAACGCATAATCACCCATCAGCCATTGAACCTTATGGCGGTGCAGGTACTGGCATTGGTGGTGTCATTCGCGATGCCCTCGGCACAGGACTCGGCGCAAAACCTATCCTAAACACTGACGTTTTCTGCTTTGGCTTACCAGACACACCTTATAAGAAGTTGCCCAAAGGCACGCTTCACCCTAAACGCGTGTTCAAAGGGGTTGTCGCCGGTGTCCGAGATTACGGCAACCGAATGGGTATCCCAACAGCAAACGGTGCTATCCTATTTGACTCCCGCTACACCGCAAATCCGCTTGTATTCTGTGGAAACGTCGGACTCATTCCAAAAGATAGATGCGACAAATCCGTTGAACCGGGAGACTTAATTGTTGCTATCGGTGGACGCACCGGACGAGACGGAATACACGGGGCAACCTTCTCCTCTGCCGAATTGGACGATACTTCTGAAAACCTTGGCAGCGTTGTACAAATCGGCAATCCAATAATGGAGAAGAAAATAGTTGACGCATTGTTGCAAGCACGCGATCGCAACCTATACCGATCAATTACAGACTGTGGCGCAGGTGGTTTCTCTTCAGCCGTCGGTGAAATGGGAGAAGATACCGGTGCAGAGGTACACCTTGAACGAGTCCCGCTAAAATACGAAGGATTGGCTCCCTGGGAAATATGGCTCTCGGAAGCACAAGAACGGATGGTCATCGCTGTACCCTCCGATAATCTGGAAGAACTCATGGAAATCTGTGAAGCAGAAATGGTGGAAACAACCGTTCTCGGTAAATTTACAGATACTCATAGATTGCAAGTATTCTACGAAGGCTCAGTTGTTGTGGACTTAGACATGCATTTTCTGCACAAAGGCCTACCACAACATGTTAAGAAAGCAACATGGCAACCGTCGCAAAACAAAGAAATGCCATCGCGTGATAACAAAACAGAAGACTACACTGAAGACCTATACAAACTCCTTGCAAGTCCAAATATAGCCAGCAAAGAATCAGTGATCCGTCAATACGACCATGAGGTACAGGGCGGCATCGTTATCAAACCTCTCGTCGGCGTGAAAAACGATGGCCCCAGCGACGCATGCGTCACGACCCCCATAATCGGAAGTGAAAAAGCAGTTATCGTAGCAAACGGTATCAACCCCAAATATAGTGATGTTGATCCGTATCTCAGCGCAGCATCAGCGATTGATGAAGCACTCCGAAACATAGTCGCTGTCGGTGGAACACTTGAAAAAACGGCACTGTTAGACAACTTCTGTTGGGGAAATCCTGACAAACCCGATCGCTTGGGAGCATTGGTTCGGGCAGCGAAAGCGTGTTATGACATCGCAACTGCTTATGGAACACCTTACATCTCTGGCAAAGATAGTCTTTACAACGAATACCGTGATACAACCACAGGAGAACAACGCGCAATCCCTTCAACCCTGCTCATATCAGCAATCTGTGTAATGCCTGATGTCTGCAAAGCAATTACAATGGATGTAAAATCTCCCGGTAATCTTATTTATGTTGTTGGAAAAACCTATGTTGAATTGGGAGGTTCCCACTACTTCAACATACACGGTTACATCGGCAATACTGCGCCTGTAGTGCGACCAAGTGAAGGCAAACCCACTATGGACAAACTCAGTTCCGCCATTGACAATAGTTTGGTGTGCTCATGCCATGACTGCTCAGAAGGCGGAATCGCAGTCGCAGCTGCAGAAATGGCTTTCTCAGGCGGCTACGGCATGTTATTGAACCTTGTTAATATACCAACCAGTGAAGAGACCACTCATGATGATTTTCTGTTGTTTTCAGAATCAAACAGTCGATTCCTTGTAGAAGTTGAACCTGAAAACAAAGACACTTTTGAAAAACACATGACTGATGTACCAATTGGGTGTTTAGGAACTGTAACTGATACATCAGACTTTATCATCAATGGATTGACTGGAAAAACTGTCCTTGAAACCACCATTAACAAACTCAAATCTGCATGGCAAACACCGTTGCATTCGTAACTTTACAGCAATAGAGGTGTTTTATCCAATAAGGAGAAAAACGTGAAACCTAAAGTACTGATCCTACGAACAGCAGGAACAAACTGCGATGCAGAAACAGACGTTGCGTTTCAACTCGCGGGTGCAGAAACCGATTTAGTCCATATTCAGAATCTTATCTCAACTAAGACTAACCTATCCGATTATCAGATTCTTGCTATCCCTGGCGGGTTCTCTTATGGCGACGATATTGCCGCAGGTATCCTCCTGGCAGTTGAAATGAAACATAAACTGAAAAAAGCACTCCATCAGTTTGTTGATGACAAAAAACTGATTATTGGGATATGCAACGGATTTCAAGTACTTGTACGAACAGGATTGCTACCGGGGACAGAACTCAACCCACAAAATGACAACGAGGAAACAGCACAAAGCACCACTTTGGCTATGAATACATCTGCGAAATTTGAATGTCGTTGGGTTGAATTGGTCACACAACAGAGTCCATGTATCTTTACAAAAGGCATAAAACAACACCTATATCTTCCAGTCGCACATGCTGAGGGCAGGTTCACTGCACCACCGAATGTGCTAACAGAATTGGAAACGAACAATCAAATCGTGTTACGATATGGAAACGGAACGAAATTGTCCACAGAAAAAACTGCTTATCCGCATAACCCTAACGGTTCTGATGCTGATATCGCGGGGATATGCGATATAACTGGGAGAATATTCGGTCTAATGCCGCATCCCGAAAGGTTTTTGACAAAATGGAACCATCCCCGATGGACACGCGAAGAACTACCAGACGAAGGTGACGGTCTCGCTATTTTCAAGAACGCTGTCAACTATGCAATAACAAACTTAAAATGAACAACAGATTATCACAGCGTATGCTCCCCTTCTATATGAAAATGCCTGTCTTTTTGGCGTTTATCATCATTACATTTTTGGGGCAGGTGTTATGGATTGTTGTGATTTCAATGGATAAGAACATTGATCTGCGTTGGTCTGTTTTGGGATATGCAGTCGGGTTTATACTCGGTTTTATGCAGGGAAAATGGACAGCACTACTTTGGGAAAACTCATTCTTACAAGTGTTGAGACGTGAAATCACATTTTGGGACGCAAAAGGTGCGAAAAGTTTAACATTCTTTACATGTCTAATGCTCGGGTTGCCTATCTTAGGAATTCTCTTGATAAAATCAACAGCAAAGTTAGCTGGAATACAATCATACATTTTCGGCTTTATCGGGGCAATGAATCTCGCTCTGTTTTTGTGGGTCAGACGCATGCCAAAGTAGGTATTTCTATTCTTATGTATCTGTTAATATTACTTTTAGTTCTCTCCCTCCTCTGTTAACATTGTTTTCTAATCCTTAGGCATCTCCCACACACCAACGACTGCAACTATAAACCCAACAGCACATATAAACACACCATATTTTGTTTCATAAATTTCAATGTCCAAACTGTTGTAAAATTTGAAAATAATACTATTTCAATTAAATTTTCTCTCGTTACCGGCTGTTAGAAATGAAGTTGAACCCGATTGAAAGACTATGGCAAGACCTAAAAGCAAAGTTGTTTTGCCAAGTATACGAAACACTTGAGGATATGCAGGCAAAAATAACAGAGATACTTCACACTTATTCAGCAGAAATGATGGCAAAAATAACGGGATTTTCATTTTTTATAGAAGCCGCTAATGTCATATAATCAATTAAAAATGGTATTACTATTCATCCATTAATTCACCAACGTTTCTGCGGATTTTGGCTGTGGCTTTAATGATGTCTTCCATATCCTCTTCTGTACCGAGCAAGATGTTTTGACTTAGGGCGAGTCCGGTTTGGCATATCTTTTCAGTTTCTGGACAGTGAACATTGGAATAGTCAAGGTTTTGCCCAAAAAGGTTAGATTTTAGAAATGAAGCACGGTACATTGGTGTTGTGTACCAATACCCCATGGGGATGCCTTCAGCACGTATTGCGTCAAGGAATGTCTTACGGGAGATACCATCAAATTCTTCAGAATCAAAGATTGCTTTGTATCCGTGAGAACCGCAGCGTGTAGCGCGGGGATCTAGTCGTGTGACTTTTATCCCGGGAATTTCACCAAACCAACCGTCTAACCAACGCATATTCATGTGTCTGTAGTTTGTTTCATCTTCAAGGCGCGTCAAGCGTGAGAGCAGTAGGGCTGCCTGCCATTCAGTCATTCTGAAGTTTCCACCGAAGGATTCTACATTTCCAAATTTGGCTTCAGGAGGTGTGCGTCCGCAGTTATGTAATGCATATACGCGTTCATAGAGTTCTCTGTCGTTGGTGAGAACGATTCCACCTTCTCCAGCACAGAGGTTTTTTGAAGTTTGGAAGCTGAAACACCCGAAATGTCCCCAACTTCCGACACCTTTTCCTCGCCATTCTGCCCCGTGTGCTTGCGCGCAATCCTCAATAAGTTTGATATTATGCCTTTCGACTATATCAACAAGTGCATCTAAATCTGCGGGGTAACCTGCAATGTGAACAGGTAGGATTGCTTTTGTCTTATCGGTGATTACATCCTCAATTTTGGAAACATCTATGAGAAAACTGTCCGGTGCAGTGTCCACAAAGACAGGTTTGGCGTGTGTCATAAGAATTGCAACGATGGTCGCTTGGAAGGTGTATGGGGTGGTGATTACCTCATCATCAGGTCCTACGCCTGCAGCTTTCAATGCCACGTAGAGTGCGGTTGTGCCGCTATTGACACACACACCATAGTTTGCACCTTGGAATTCGGCAAATTGCTTTGCAAATTCGGGAACTTTTGAACCGCTAACTCCCCATCGTTTGCTGTTATAAATGCTTTCAAAGGCTTCTATGTCTGCAGGATCAAGTGTGGGACATGTTGGATAAGGTTTCGTTCGGATCGGTTCACCGCCATTGATTGCTAAAATAGACATGTCAAGACTCCAATCGTTTATTGAAATTTGAAGTTTTTTACAAATTCGGGTGGAAACTTTCCTGACACAACTTCATCGATCAAGTCGTATAACGCATTCCGTGCTTTTTCTGCTAATTCGGTGGCAATAACACCTTTTTTAAGAGCAGTTTCAAATTCGTCTTCATCTTGAATTTCATAACTGCCATCGGGGGATACCCACAAATCAAGGAATAGGTCAACAATTTCAAAATTATTTGAAGAAAGGTTCACTGGTTTTATTATATCACAAAAGTAACCTGTCCATTCGTTGTTTAGATTGTATATTTTGCCGATGTCGTACCAGAGCCCTGAAAATACGAACCAGATTGCTGTGAAATTGTCTCCTAACACAGTTTTTCCGTTTTGGATCATTTCCGTTGAGGGTTTTATTTTTTGAGTTGTAACAATTACGTCATCATCTGCATATAACAGTTGCTGTTTATAATAATTGATTCGATCTGGCAGCCTTTTATAAGTTAATGTAATTGTTTTCATAGTTCAGTCTACCTACTCAATATAATTGTCTATCAATTTCGCTTACAGCTTGCATGAACGCACTTATTTTGTCTGGGTCCTTTCTACGTTTCTCTGCTTCAACGCCACTTGCAACGTCCACTGCATAAGGCTTGACACAACGGATTGCGTCTGCCACGTTGTTTGGAGTCAAACCGCCAGCAAGGATGAGTCTGTTTGTGTAAGTTCGTGCCTTTTTGGCAAGTTCTAAATTGATTGTTCCCGTTGAAATAGCTTTTGGCTTATCTACGAGCAATGCATTCACGGTGTATTTTTCTATAGACTGTAAGTCATTTTCGCTCTGTAATTCAATCACCTTTATTACAGGTAATGACAACTGGTTGCAATATTCTGGTGTTTCTGAACCGTGTAATTGGATAGATGTGATACCACATTCCAGTGCAATTGCCTGAACTTCTGTTTGTTCTGAATTGCGAAAAACGCCTACGGTTGCAATAAATGGAGGTAACTCCGTGATTATTTCTGATGCGTTATCAGGTGTAATGTAACGTGGTGTGTCTGGGACGAATATAAATCCGAGTGCGTCTGCCCCTGATTTAAGTGCCGTTTCAGCATCTATTAGGTTTGTAATTCCACATATTTTAACACGTGTTCGCATGGGTATATCTTTATTAAGTTCAATGATATCTATGTGTTAGTATCAATAGCTTGACGGAATGCCTTTATGTGTTTTGGAGTTGTGCCGCAACAGCCTCCGATAATGTATGCTCCGGCTGCGATGAGTTCTGGGATGTACGCTTTCATTTCATCCGCGTCTTGTGTATAGACAGTTTCATAGTTTTCATTCAGTTCGGGCATGCCAGCGTTTGGATACGCCATCATCCGTTTCCCGTTAATGCCTAAAGTTATAAAAGCATCATGTAATTGTTTAGTTCCATTGATGGCATAAGGCATTCCAGAATGTTCCTGGTGCTTTGTTTCTGCACCGCAGTTTAGACCAATGATGTCAATGTTATCTATGAGTGAATCTCCATTTGAGAATTCACCACTGTTAAGGATTTGGAGTAGATGTGTTGCAGAATGTCCCCAATCGGTTTTATATGTGATTTCACCAGTTTTTCTGTCTTTTGTGCATTTGTATGTCATGTTTACAGCGATAGGAAGTTCAGTTTTTCGCGCGACATCAGCTGCAATCGCGGCTTCTTTTGCAGAGAACATCGTTTCCAGACAGAGAAAATCCACACCCTCTTCTGCGAGCGTATTTATTACCAGTTTATGTGCTTCCCGTACTTCATCATTTGCTATGCCGAATGTAGTATCACCACTATCTGCCTCTATTGCCCCTGGAGATGGGCCGACTGAACCAGCAATATATACCTCTTTTTCACATCTTGCAACGGCATCTTTTGCATGTTGTACCCCAAGTTTTGTGAGTTGTTTTGCATCGGATTTATCCTGTCCAGCCATTTGTAGGTGGAGTGGGGAAACCACAAATGTATTTGTGCCGATCACATCCGCACCAGCTTTGATGTAATCTAAGTGAATGTCAATCACATCATTGGGATAGGATTTATTTGCTAATGCACTATTTGCAAGTTGGATGTTCCGGGCAAAAAGTTGTGACCCAAATCCACCATCATATAGGATTGGTATGTCTGTTTTGAGACGTTCACGAAATGTTTTCACTTTTTATGTTTTTACTCCTCAGGTTTGATAATTTTCGTTGGCATCGGCTTGAATTGGCAACCCTCAACAAAAATGTCAAAGAAGTCTGGCGTAGTTTCAAGTTCAATATGTTCCATATTTTTCGCCAACGCTTCAATTTCTGCGCGTTTTTCTCTTGAAAGCAGGATTGCTTTTGCACCGCCAACGGCAGCGTTTCCAACTTTGACAATACGACCTACAGGTACAGGTGCAAGAAACCCTATATCAATAGCGTCTTTCACGTTCACGTAGTTAGCAAATCCACCTGCTAAATAGAGTTTGCTGATCTCCTGTGGAGAACAACCGAAATGGCGTAGGACAATATATTGTCCGCAGTAGTTTGCTGCTTTTGCTTGTGCTAAATTGCTTGCGTCCTCACGTGAGAAAGTGATTCCGTGTTCAGGTAGTATGTGCATGACCTGTTGTTTCCTATCTGCAAATACCCCTTTTGAACTCATCTGATCGTGCCTGCGGAGTTCAGCTAATAGAGAAATAAGTCCAGAACCACACAGCCCTTGCGGATTTTCATCCTGAATCGTTTCGTAACTAATTTTGCCATTATTCCATTTGACCGATTCGATTGCACCGGGATATGCAGGCATTCCATATTGTATGCCACCGCCTTCAAAAGCGGGGCCTGCAGGACATGATGCCGCGACCATACGTTCTGAATTTCCAACGACCACCTCTGTGTTTGTGCCGACATCAACCAACATCACAATGTCCTCTTGTGATTGCATGTTGATTGAAACCAGATCGGCTGCGACATCTGCGCCGACATGACTTGCTATTAAAGGGAGACTGTAAACCATTGCCTTCGGATTTGACCGAACACCTAAACGACGTGCTTTTTCAGTGAGAGAGGTTGTTGACCGGGTGCCGTTGAGATATTCATGCTCAATGACAGATTTATATGGTTTTTGTCCGATGCTCTGAATATCCTGTCTGAAGAAAATGTCTCGCATCGTTGTGTTTCCAGCGACTACGATTTCATAAATTTCTTGCCGAGCAAAGTTGTGTTTTTCGCACATATCCATAATTTGGCTGTTCAAAGCTGCAATCAGTGATTTCCGCAATTCCCCCTCAAATTCACCATCATAAGAGATTCTGTGCATAATATCACTTCCCCCGAAACGTTGCGGGTTTTCAAAGGAACTGACAGACACTGTCTTTCCAGTTTCTAAATCCACCAGGTTTGCCACGACAGTGGTTGTACCGATGTCTATAGCCAATCCGTAGGTATGTCCACGAAATCTGTCAATAGGTTCATTGTTGTAATATACTATCCCGTCTTGACGTGTGACAATTGGATTCAGAGATGCTACGGTGCCATCTTTTCTGTTTATGTCTTCGGTGGCGATATGTGTGAGGATTCTTGGTGTGCGGCGCAGCGGGGTGAATTCAATGTCTGAATTAACGTCCAGAACGATGGATTGACAAGCGAGTCGGTAGTTATCTCGGAGAAAAGATTCGGCTTCGTTTCGGGGTCGCAAGCTCTCCATGCCACGTGTGATCTCAACGATGCACTCGTGACATTGACCGGTTCGAAAACATGAGGTAGGGACTTGTACAGCTAAATCGTCAGCATAATCAAAGACAGTTTTCCCTGGTGTAAGTTGGTAGACTTTTCCGTCACATGTGATTGTGCCTTTTGATTTTTCAAGTTGTGCGATACCTTCAACTTCGTCTATTTCCCAAGCGTTGCGGTAATCTAATTTGTCATCTCCAACGCATAGGAGTCCAGTCCCTTCTTTGATTTTTCGTTGGTTTCGGCAGCCAAACTTTGCTGTGCAGTGGTCGAATCGGTTCTTGTATGGACAACGGTAGGTTGCCTGTTCATCAGCATGGACAACAAGTTCTTCAAAGATTTGTGTGATTTTGTTGAGCCGTTTTTCGTATTCGTTTTTGTCAATCTTTTTCATATATTTTTCTGAGAGTTACCATTCCTCGTCAGTTTCCTCAAGGAACTGCTTTGCTAAAGCGACACATGCGAGTGCATCTTTTCCGTATCCATCAGCTCCCATGTCGTCTGCAAATGTCTGTGTGACAGGTGCGCCGCCGACCATTATCTTTACCTCTTCACGTAGGTCCTCATCAATGAATGCGTCTATAGTTTTACCCATGTTTGGCATTGTAGTAGTTAGCAGCGCGGACATCCCTAAGATTGGTGCTTCGTATTCTTCAACTGCCTCAATGAATTCATCTTCGGAGGTATCCACCCCAAGGTCGTGTACGACAAACCCTGCGCCGCGCAACATCATGATGCATAGGTTTTTGCCAATATCATGCAGATCACCTTTGACAGTGCCCATGATGACAGTGCCGACAGGTTCAATTCCGGACTCTGAGAGTATCGGTTCAATGTGTGCCATTCCCGCTTTCATTGCGCGGGCACACGCGAGTACTTCTGGAACAAAGATGAAGTTTTCGCGGAACTTTATGCCGACTATACCCATACCAGCGATGAGCCCATCGTCCATTATCTCCAATGCTTCAGTGCCTTCTGTGAGTGCGTTTTCGGTCAATTCGTCTACGGTGTGGTGGTCACCGTCAATGAGTGCAGCAGCAATATCCTGCATGTCGGTTGATGCTTGTGCAAACATCTCAATAAAACGTTCTATCTCATCGGGACGTTCCAAGTATTCTTCAATTTCTTCACAGATGAATTCGTTTGCTATGTCGTTTAATGATGCCACAGGTTCCATAATCCTCCTTGAAGATATAGGATACCACACTTAACAAAAAATGGCAAATTTAGACAGCTGTACCAGGTTCTACACAAACAGCATTGCGTCTTTTGGAATGCCTTCTGCTGTTTTCTCGCGCGGGGCACGACTGATTTCGTGTTCTGGGAGGGGGACATCTGATGATAATGCGTTTGGGACGTAGAGGTATCCCTGTTTTTCAAAGTGGTTTCGTTCTGTTTCTGTTAGTAGGTGAGATAGGCATTCTTTGTTCATAATTCGGACTCCAAGACAATGAAAATTTGGAACATATTTGCAGCTACCAGAAACTAACAGTTCTGTGACAATGCTCCTATGAGCAG
Source organism: Candidatus Poribacteria bacterium (assembly GCA_012270795.1). GTDB lineage: Bacteria > Poribacteria > WGA-4E > WGA-4E > WGA-3G > MSPOR6. Next base: position 34,970 of record JAAXHO010000180.1, on the reverse strand, counting down.
CATTATACCTAAGAAGATCAATTTCCAAAACCAGCTGGGGATTTCTACAGATTCACGTTGATGTTTTCTCCGTTCCTCTTCACGTTGACGTTTTCTCTGTTCTTCAATATCATCTAACGCTTTCTTGTCCTCATTGAGTTTGCGATTTATTTCACCCATCCCAATCACACCCTTAAATATTTCAATGAGGGCATTTGTAATTTGTATAGCGTAATCAAGTTTTTGATGTTTATTCCAAAGATGAAGTGCAATGTTTCTAACAACAATTGCTACAGCACCATTAGCCTCAATAGGTTGCGTCGAGGGATCCCATGTTTTGACAGTTTGTATGAGCTGATTGACCATCAGAGTTAAAGAATAATCAGGTCTTTTCGCATCTGCAGCTTCCTTAAGTTTTTTCGCATGTGTTTCAACCACTTTAAACTTCTGAAAACTTTTTTCTTCATGTATCCGTGCTTTTAAATCCCTTTTATCTTTTCAATTGGTTCAACAATTTCAGGCACTTCTGCAAACACATCAGGGAGTAAATTTAAGAGTTTCTGTGAGATTTCATATTTGCTATAATCATTGAAAATATCAACTGCCAAATTTCGGACTTGACCAGCAATTTCAAAACTTGCAGTATGCCGTTCTCCCCTACTTCTTTTACTTAATTGTATCGGTTGTGCAATGGTGTCCCACTCTTTCACAGTTTGAAGGAGTGAGTCTACATGTTGTTGCAGCGAGATTTCTGAATTTCCTGCATTTACCATTGCACGAATTTTTTCGTCTTGTGCTTCAATAATTTTCTGTTTCTTCTCTAAATCATTCTCGACCTGAACTTCATATGACTGAATTAAGCCATCAATCAATATAGGACATCTGTTGTTACTATTGCCTATTACTGTCTCAAGTGTCAAGGTTAATGTTCTTGCACGTTCAGTTACGGATAGATTGTTAATTACAGAGGAAAGTATTTGACTATAGTAATGTCTTTGCTTCTGAATTTCTGCAGTTATTACTGATAAATCCGTAATTTGAGGAAAACTAGAAATCTCACGTTCTTCGTTAAGTGTATTCCGAACTTCTTCAGTACTTATTTTCTCATAATCGTTGGCGATTGCAAGAATCCACTCCATTAGGTTTGCAGAGGCAATATTTGTGAGACGTGAAAATCCTGCAGTTCGGAAATTGGCACTTGCAAGTGGTGGTAGATCGGTAATGTTGAGTAGGTTTTGATGAGGAGCATCCAACTGTTTTAACAGAGAATCAACGTGTTCTGGATCCACTCCAGGTAACCAAGCGATTTCTGCAGAGATCCGATTTTGTGGACGTGTCAGCGTCGGTTGGGCATCCATACATTCGTTTTCATCTGATAACAGGCTGCCTTCCTCTGCAAGATCCATTATTCTAATTTTATCATCTCGCGTTGTAGCACCCAGAATATGAAAAGGATTTTTTAATAGGTCCAAATCTACTCCCTTATGTCATCAATTATCAAAAAGTGATACTTGTGAATTGTTTTCACGTTGTTGAGAAATTTTATTAAGTGTTTCAAGATCAGCAGTGATACGTTCTGTAATCTCAGGGAACTCTGAGAACACTTTATTTAACGTATTTAAGATTTTTTGCGAGGAATTAAGCTTGTCATATTCATTAAACAGGAAAATGGCTAATAGGCGAACCCTTTCCGATATATCATGACTTGCAGCATGTTTTAAACCTCTTCTGCGTTTATTTATTTGAATAGGTTGTGCTATGATAACCCAATCTTTGACAGTATCATTTAAACCGTCTACCGTCCGCGAAAAAGTCGATTCATGTTCCTCATTCTCCGCAGCAATTCGCAGTTTTTTGTCATATTCCTCAATCTTTTTTTCCTCTTTTACAAGAGATGTCTGAGCAATATCCTCATAGGAATCAATTGCATCTTCAATTAATATTGGCAAATTGGATGGATTATTTTCGGTTGCAGATTCAACTATTGTCATGACAGTTTGAGCTCGTTCTTTCACAGTATAAATACTTTCCAGAACAAACTTGATAACCTGTTTGTAATAGTGTCTAATATCTTGTATTGCTGTTTTTATATCTGAAAGATGCGTAATTTCTGGAAATCCTGACTGTTGGCGTTCATCATTGAGAACTGCACGTACTTCTGACGGATTAATTTTATCATAAGTTTGAGCAATTGCAAATATCCCCTTGACAACTATGTCAGGTGTATAATCTGGCAAACGTAACATCCGAGCAGCAAGTAAGTTAGCACGTGCAATAGGGATCAGTTTATCAAATCCGAGAAACTTGCTGATTTCCACAATGTTATCTTCTTTCTTTGAATGTTGATCAGGTGAAATTAATGATTCCAAGACTTCGTCTGCTAAGGTTTCTGACTCTGCATAAGGTATACGTAATAATACAGAAACGAGTGAATCATTTGAAGCGAAAGACGTTACCTTTGAATTGCCAGTACGATTTCCTGCAGATGTTTCAAATAACAACAAGGTGTCATTAACACGATTTGGACTCACACCGGGCAACCATGCTATCTCAGCAGATATACGTTTTCGGGGAAATATCAGCGTATTCTGTAAATTCTGACATTTTTCGGGATCTGATAATAGACTCTGTTCTTCTGCTTGCTCTATAATCCTTTGCTTGTTATCTCGCTGTGTCACTTCTAAAATATAAAAGGGATTATGTAATAGGTCTTTTCCCGGATAAGTCTTGAATAATAGGTTTCGCCGATGCAATCTTTCTTTTTGTATCGTAAATGGAAATAACACTGTTCGTTGTTCCTAAGTGAATACCGACATAATTTTCATTGTGATAATTCAATACCGACATAACGTGGAACTTATCGCACATTCATTTTTTCAGCAAGGATGTTGGTAATATCGTCAGGAGACAAACCGCTACGATCATATAGAATTTCCATCATCTGAACCACTATTCGACGAAGCTGATCAACCACTTCACTCTTTATTGTCGCAATTCTTTTGCCATCCAGTATTTCTTTGATTTCTGGATGTTCTAATAGTTTCATGCCTATATGGGCAAGTTCTTCATAACGATCTTTGTTTTTGAAAAGATGTGGTGAATTTGCAAAGTAAATAAATTGTTGGATGACAAACCAATCTTGCCTCCATAGAATTTGGAAAATCCTCCCTTTTAACTCACCCAGATGATTGTCAAAATCATCATCGTCAATGTCAATGGAACGTTGTGCAGTTTCTGCCAGTTTATCAAATTCTGAAGCTTCCGATTGACGTGAAAACTGTCGGATATTGACATCAAAATCTTTGATAACATCATCAAGCCTCATTTGACGGACTTTCTTAATGTTCTCTGGTTTTTTTCTACTTGTTCTATTAACTTTTCGGCTGTTAGGACATCTTGATTTGCACTTAATACTTTTTCAGGGTCAGATTCATTAGGATCAATTGTTAAAGCAGATTCAATTTTCTTTCTTGCTTTATCAAGTTCAGAATCACAACCAACAAGTTTTTCCATACGGTCAATACGTGCTGTAACCAGTCTTACTCCATTAGCAATATGTAAAGCATCTGGTGTAGACTCGTCGTCTATATAAAGGACATCGTCAAATGTTCTGCTAATTCCTTCAACTTCAACTTCAAAATTTATGTACCCTCCACGAGTTTTTACATAAGAGCATTTTAATGGAGCATTTATAGGAATAGATCCTTCAGGCAAATCATCGCCTTTTATTTTTAACAAGGCAATTGGTTTGTTATTACCTCTGGAGTCAATTTCTCTTATTTTAAAATTCAGCGAATTTGATGATCCAGCTTCAAGAGCTTCTGCAGCATAGACTGTGGTTTCCCCTTCTTTAGGTAGCAGTTCACCTTCCTTAACTAAATACTCCAATTCGGTTTCCCCTCCAACTTCTCTAACTACCTCCAGTGCAATTGAGAGTTCAGCAGGAATTTTGTCCATAGAAATATCTACTTTTCTAATGACGATTTCTTCCTGTTTTATCGTATTACCAGATCCATCGTATACTATGCAACTAAATTTGTTTTCTCCCAATTCCATCAAGTTTACATCAATAGTTGCTCCATGCTGGAGTGGTATACGCCCTGAAGTCCAACCACTATCAAGACTGTTGACTTGGAACTCATAACCAGTTGGTACTTGTCCTTCTACTTGTAATGCAATTTTAGTAGTATCATCAGGTGTTCGGTCATTATACTTGAAAATAAATTTTTGATTATCTGAGGCTTTGGCTTCAATGTTTACATCTTTAGATTTAGAATTTTGTTTATCATCAGCAGAATCCCAATCGACAGATTCTGCCCATATACCTGCTCCCTCAGCAACTGCAGTCATGGGATTTACATCAAATTTATCTCCCTTAATTCCAAGTTCAAAAGCAACTTTGTCCCTTAACGGTTTGTAATGTGTGGGACCTCCAACCCAGACAATATTTGATATATATCATTAGGCGTATATCCAGTTTTTGAAAGTGTTTCCCTGGCTGCATCTATCGTTTCGGCGATCTGATCTTCAATCAATGCGTCATAAGTGTTTCTATTCAAAGGAATCTCAAGATAAATCTCGTCACCATTTAGATCATTGGTCCGGATTTCAACTTCAGATAGACTAATCATCGCTTCATTTTTTGATGAGAGTTCTATCTTCGCTTTTTCAGTTGCCCACGTAGCAAGACGTAGGAGTGTTTTAAATGTTGGATTAATAGATATGTCATCAGGCAGATCAAAATTCTCATTGAGCCATGGTCGAACTATATTGTCAACAAGAGTTCGGTCAAAATCTCGTCCACCACACATTTGAATGCCTCCGTGTGCAAGGATACTTACACGTTTTCTGATACTTTCTGCAATAGCAATATCCAGTGTGCCACCACCAAGATCATAGATCAAAAAGATACCATCCTTTCCACCACTGGTTTTCATAAAACTCATCACAGCTGAAACTGGTTCCTGCACGAGTTCAACTTTGCCAATTCCTGCCATTTCAGCAGCTGTCATCGTTGCATTTTTCTGCATCTGATTGAAGGCTGCAGGAACAGTAATGATAGTGCCTGTATCTGGAGAATTTCTTATTTCTTCTGGAAGGAAACCGTATACTGTTTTCAGTATCTTGGTAGAACATTCCTCTGGTGTAAAGGTCTTATCAACCGCAGACAATTCAATTGGTGTGTTTGTTCCCATAAAACGCTTGAATAATGCCGCACAATTATCTGGACTGCGCGGTGCAGCGTCATAGACTCTTTGCCCCACATATTCATTTCCACGCCTGTCAATATAGATCGCAGATGGTGTTACATCATTCGTTTCGGGACTTTTCCAAACTCGAGTTTGTTGTGTTTCTTTATCGAAAGTACATATAGCACTGTTCGTTGTTCCTAAATCAATACCGACAAAATTCTCCATTAATCTTTTCTCCTTAAAATAACTGTTCCTGTTTTTGCTAAAACCGTCCCTTCCATAATAATTGGTTCCAGCATTTGATCGACTACTAAATGATCGTCTGGGGCAAAATCTTCAATGTTAAGTGGTGTCGCCGCCATACCTGGATCATAGGGATAACCTTCAACATTCACCACACGTAAACCAACATCCAAAAGGGATTCCTCAGTCTTTTTTACAAATTGCTGTAACTGCCTTGTATACCGTTTTGTCTGATTAGTATTGAGTCGTGTTAACATACGTTCATAATTTTTTGCAAAACGCCACGATTCAATAGCTAAGTTAATTACAGACTCTTTGTGTCCTTCTACACTCTTTTCAATCGTTCGCTCTTCAGCAGCACCCTTCAATATGGACAACCGATCAAAAACAGTCGGATAGTATATCATACCAACACACAATGCAAATGCAAAAGGTATTCTATATAGATCAGTTTTTGTATCGGGGAGTCCTATCAATAATGCACAAAAACCTGCCGCCAATACAAGAAACATTGCCCATCCTATCCAGACGCGTGCATCTTCTTGGGTTTCAATGGATGACACTGTAATTCGTGTTATAACATACAAAAGAGTTAGGGCGAGTATTGTTCCTAAATAGATCGGGGTCATGGTAGGTTTAAAAACTTGTATCTGTGATGAAGTCAATACAAGATTCTGAATAATCGTGAATACAATCTGCGTAAGAATTAGAAATAGCAGAATATAGAAATAATTATAATCGGATTTCTTTACAATTCCACTTTTTTTCAAAACGTTTACGCAAACTATCATCATAGATGCTATGGTGACATAAACAAATAATTCTATTACCATCATATCTTAACAACCTAATATTGCTTTTCTATTTTCATAAATCCTCTCTTGTTTACTGTAGTTTGGACAGTTTTCGTTTGTATTGTTTTTTCAACACCTTTCGCACCGCTGGTGCTTGGTTACTGAATGCATTTACGTTTCTATACACCTTTCGCACCGCTGGTGCTACAAATTCAGGGTTCGGTAGAATCTATTCAACTAACCTATAAAGTGTCAGATCCATGCATTTTGCCGTTGCTCAGATCCTTCGTTTTCGGGATTCGGTTTGTGCTCTTGGGATTGAAAACCTTATCATATACGAAAATCCCTGAAATTTACGTCAAACCGAATGTTGTATTATTTAACAAACATCACGAAATTATAATATTGATTTAAAAAAATGTCAACCTAAAAATTACTATAGTTTTGTTTAGAAAAGCGTTTTTTTGTCCATTAGCGAGTTGGGTACGAAGTTTTTCCAACTCAGCTTCAAGTTTCTGTTTGCGTTTTGCTGCTGCTGCCATTTTCCTAATTCCAATCTTGTTGTAAATCATCCATCACCTTTCACAGAACGATTTGGATGGCTAAACCCGATACCGCGTTTGGAGGTTTCTATAAACTGGAGGAGGTATTCTACTTCTGGGTCTTGGGGTAATTCCTCTCTTGCTTTTGTAACAGCATGTCGTAAAGGCAACCCAGAACGGAATAGGATACGGAAGGCTTTCTTTAGAACATCAAATGTTTCAGGAGATAGTTTGGATAGTGGATTGATTCGTGATGTGCGGATACCGAGACGATTGAGATCACGCACACGTGCAGGTTGACCAGCGGAAAGTGTAAAAGGTGGGATATCTTGGACGATTTTTGAACAGCCGCCCGCCATTGCCATTTTACCAACACGGACGAACTGATGTAGGGCAGCATAAGCACCAAGGCGTGCATCATCCTCAATGGTTACGTGTCCAGCAAGGGAAGCGAAATTTGCCATGATGATTCTGCTGCCGACGATACAATCATGGGCAATATTCACCCAGTTCATAAGAAGATTATTATCCCCGACGACAGTTTCACCATCCTCAATAGTTGAGCGGGAAATAGAGACATATTCACGAATCACGTTTCCATTTCCGATACGTACAAAACTTCGTTCCCCTTTATATTTAAGGTCTTTTGAGGGATTGCCGAGGGTAGCACCGAAATAGATTTGGCAATTTTCACCGATGGTTGTCCACTTGTCAATCTGAACATGCGGGCCAATGACGGTATTTGCGCCAATCTGGGCATAGTCGCCGACCAGTGAATATGGACCGATTTGAACACCTTCTCCCAATTCGGACTTGGGTGAAATAATTGCCGTTGGATGAATATTTGTCTCTGTCACAAGTTTACCTCTACTTTTTGATTGTCAGAACTTTTTTAGAAGTTAATATGTTATGTTGATATGGTCATGGCTATTCATTTCCTGTTGACGCAAGGGCGATGGACAATTCAGCTTCAGTTGCAAGTGCACCGTCAACGAAAATCTCTCCCTTAATACGTGCTAAGTTGCTGCGACGTTGAACAATTTCAACTTCTAAACGCAATTGGTCACCCGGAATGGCAGTTTTCCGAAAAGTTGCTTTGCTGATAGAGCGAAAATACCCGAGTTGATCCTCTTCTCCGATTTCCTGAAGCAATAACCATGCACCGAGTTGTGCAAGTGCTTCTACCTGTAAAACACCGGGCATCACAGGATGTGCTGGAAAATGTCCTTCAAATATAGGTTCGTTAAAGGTAAGATTCTTTATACCAACAGCACGTGTACCGTTTTCATATTCAATGACACGATCAACCAAACACATTGGGTGTCTATGGGGTAGAATTCGGTATATCTCGTTTGCTTCAACAGGCTGCGTTACTTTGCTTTCATTCGTCTTTACTGTATCCAGTATACTTTTTTCATCTAATGCTTGAACAAATTGCGCGTGGAACGTATGTCCAGTACGCATTGCTATCACTTGTGCCTTCGGTAGGTGTCCTGCAAGGTAAAGATCACCGATGAGGTCAAGTGTTTTGTGTCGAACAAATTCATCTTTGAACCTTAGCTCAGAACTGGTGCCTCCATCCGTTTCGACGATGAGGACGTTATCATAACTGGCTCCCTTCCCGATTCCTAAAGACTTTAACGCTTCAATTTCAGACTCAAAACAGAAGCTGCGTGCAGGGGCAATTTCGTTGATATAGGTTTCTTCAGTCATCTCCCAAGTGGCGAATTGGGGTTCAGTCCCAGGATGATCGTAAGCAAAGGTAATTTCAAACGTATCTGAAGGTAGGAAAATCAGTTGTTTGTTTTCATCAGAAATAGCAAAAGGTTCTGTTATTTCAATGAAGCGACGCGGGACATCCTGCTTCTTCAGTCCAACGTCTTGTATATTTGTAATGTAGGTCAATGCACTACCGTCAAGGGCAGGAGGTTCTTGTGCGTTGAGTTCTATCCTTGCATTGTCTATCCTAAGTCCTGCAAGTGCAGACATAAGATGTTCAATACTGCTAATTGTTGTGCCATTGTCTTGTAGACTAGTACAACGTGGGAGTACATCTGCCCAATTCTCTGGACAAACTTTCACCTCATAAGTCCCTTTTTGATCAATCCGTTGAAAAACTATACCGGAATCTGCAGGTGCCGGTTTTATTGTCAGGTCAACGGGTGCACCCAGCATCAATCCAACACCGGATACCGTAATTTCAGATTGAAGTGTCTGTTGCGATTCAACTATTCCCATATATTATCTTTTGCTCCGTTCGGGTGTATATATTTATGATAAAAGTAAAAACGAGTTATGATTTGGTAGATCGAATTATGTTAATTGGCATTTCTTCTTTTAATCTCATAGATCATTCGATTATGTTCTGCAAGTGTCTTTGAAAAATGGTGTTTGCCCTTCCCAATTGCGACAAAATAGTAATAAGATGTTTTTTCTGGTTTCAACGCGGCTAATATAGCTGCCATACCGGGATTTCCGATGGGGCCTGGCGGTAAACCTTTATGTAAATACGTATTATAAGGGGATTGATATTTCCAATCTTCTCTTGTCAGCAAGCGATCAGGATCCCCTAATGCATAAAGCACGGTAGGATCCGCTTGAAGTTTCCAGTTTGATTTAAGTCTATTGTGAAAGACACCCGCAATTAATGGCATCTCATCTTTGGAACCTGCTTCTCTTTCAACAATAGATGCAAGCGTTATCACTTGATGTCGTGTTAATCCTAATGACTTTGCGTCTTCAGTCATTGTCTCCGTCCATCTCTTATGGGACTCAGTCAACATCAACGTGACAACTATTTCTGCCGTACTCCCTTTTGAAAATTTGTAAGTATTGGGAAACAGGTAACCTTCTGCTGTTGCCCCTTCAGGCACATACTTTTCCAGCAATTCAGGTGCCTGCATCGCTTCAATGAATTCTTTTGCTGTACCCAAGTTAGTAGATTCCCAGAGATCAGCGATTTTTAATGCAGTAATTCCTTCAGTAACAGTGAAAGTTCTAAACTCAATTTGCCCTTTTTTGAGTTCATCAATAATCCGCGTGAGTGACATGTCCCGGCTAAGTTGATAGTTGCCAGCTCGGAGTTGTTTCCCAACTCCTTCATAACGTACCACAAGTTTGAAAACAAATGGACTTCGGATTAAATCGTTCTTAGCAAGAAGGTTCGCAATACTCGTTGTACTACTGCCAGGTTCTACTGTGATAGAAACAATCTCTTCTGATGAGGCAATTGGAGCAATGTAGTATGAACCGATCATTACCATACAGAAGCAGGTAATGCCGAGGCAACCGAGCATGTAAATTCCGAAGTTTTGAACTCGTTTCCGAGCCAATATTGTTCCGATTTTACGCAGGAACATTACATACCTCCATATTATAACCGCATATAAAATAAACCTTGTTGCATCACGTTAGCAAAACTTTGAAACCCAATCCTTTCTTTTTTCAAGTGTTATTTTGAAGATACTCATCTAAAATAATCACCGCGGCTACTTGGTCTATGATTTTTTTGCGGTCTTTGGGATCTATTTCTGCTTTATCCAAAAATTCTTCTGCTTCTATGGTTGTAAACCTTTCATCCATGAACTCAACTGGAATTTGGAGCCCTTTAGAAAGACGGTCGCCAAATTTCTGTATTTTCTCTGCTTGTGCGCCGATGGACCCATCAAGAGAAATTGGTAGTCCGATGATGATTCGTTCAACGTTGTGAATAGATACCAGATCACCGATTGCAATTATATCCCTTTGTCTATTTGTGCGAGTCAAAGTACATAATGGGTGCGCACCACTTCCAAGAACGTCGCTAACTGCTACACCAATTCTTATATCACCGACATCTAATCCGAGTAAAACACTCATTTGTCATCCTCCTACGGTATCCATTTTTTCTCTAATTTTGCACACTCCCCAATTTTACACAAAAATAAATGTCTCGTCAAGATAAATATGTAATCCAAGTCAATCTTCCAATTGTTGCAATCGTTTGAATGGAACACTTCCATCACTATATTTTTGCATAACACGATCAACAAAATCGTACTTGGTGTGTGAAGCTGAACGAAGCCTATCAGGATGGATAAGATAATATGCTACGCTTTCTGCCCAATCTTCATTTGGATTTTTTGAGTGGGCATAAGCAGTGACAAATTCTTTTCGACTTCTGGTATTTGACCATCCGAACCTATTTTTAGGGGTTTTTTGCCAACCGCCAAGGTCTGACCACTGTTTCCTCAGCTTGCCATTAAGGGCATATTCCCATAAAAAATGTGCTTTTTCATGAATGATAATACGTTGAAACTCATTTTGATTTTTTATGTGAAAAGTTCGGTCAGCATACTCTACACAATCTGCGACTATCCACGCGGAACCTGCATACGGTGCTCTCTGGCTCAGAGCAAGATATTTTAACTTGGGTATTTTGTTTAGTCCTTTAGGGAATTTATCATACACAGACATAAGCTGCATCAGTTCCTCGTTTTTAAATTGCGTTAAGTGTATTTGGCCTATGTATTTTTGTAGTTTTTGTCCAATTTTTTGTGCTTCAGGTGTCTCTTTACGAACTAAACTCAAACCGTACATCTTTTCCAGTACGAGTTCTATTGCATTTCTGTCTGTGCCATCTTTCAGAATTAGTTTTACTGCAGGAGTATTTGTCCAATTCTTTGTTACGAATTGTGCGACAATCCGATAAAGCCGTTGATTAGATAGAGGTTCTACTTGAGAATTTTCTTCTTGAGATTCTTCAATATAAAAAACATCACTACGAATTGTAACATGTTCCAATTTCTTTATAGATTCAATCTGGACATCATCTTCTAAGATTTTATTACTGATCTCCCAGACAGATGGTGTCATACTAATTGTTGTATCTTCAGTGTTTAGAAAAATTGCGTTAAAGGTTTCTAAAAGGGCATCTGCTTGTTCTGCTCTCCAAGTAGAGGCTAACTTTACAGCATATTTCTGTTTTAATTGCGATACTGTCTCACGACTTGGTCCATTGAAAAGAACAATACTACAACCCAATTGGATAGTAATGATGATGAAAAGTATAACTTTACAAAATATTCGCATGATTGTATTTACCTACTGTGATTGTCTTAAACAAAATGATTTGTTTCTTATTATGTATGTATGTTTTCCATCCGATTGATAAAAAACTGATGTTTGAATATTTACAAATTTGAAAGGACAATATAGTTGATAAATTATACATACTCTGATATAATTTTTCCACAAAAAAGTAAAATCACAGTAAAAGCAATATTGTTTGCATCGACGAAATACCAATGATTTGTAATTCAAAACATCATCTTTTTTATGGGGATAACCTTAGCATTCTTCAGGAATATGTCGCTGATGAGAGTGTTGATCTTATCTACATTGACCCTCCATTTAACACTGGAAAATACCGACTGCATACTGAAATGCAGGTTGAACAGGATGATAAAGGGGACCGTGTAGGTTTTCAAGGCAAAACTTATCGTACTAATAAGGGCGAAACAAGGAAGTACGTTGACAAATTTGAGAGTTCTGATGCCTACTTAAAGTTTTTGCGTCCCCGTTTTGAGGAGGCATATCGAGTTCTACAACTAAAAGGTAGTTTTTTCTTGCATATTGATTACCGGGAAGTACATTACTGTAAAGTTGTACTTGACGATGTATTCGGACGCGACTGCTTCGTGAACGAAATCATCTGGGCTTATGACTATGGGGCAAGAGCTAAATCACGATGGCCAGCCAAACATGATAACATATTATGGTATGTCAAAACGCCAAAACATTATACTTTTCACTATGAAGAGATGGACAGGATACCTTATATGGCACCAGGTTTAGTAGGAAAAGAGAAGGCAGCTCGCGGAAAAACACCTACTGATGTCTGGTGGCACACTATTGTCAGCACGAATGGACAGGAAAAAACAGGCTATCCGACACAAAAACCTCTTGGAATCCTCAATAGAATCGTCAAAGTGCATTCATCTCCTGGGGATACGCTTTTGGATTTCTTTGCTGGTAGCGGTTCATTTGGAGAAGCAGCAGCTTTACATAACCGATCCTCTATCTTGATTGATAACAATATCCCAGCAATTCATAGTATCATGCGAAGGTTAAAACTCTATGGAATAGAACTTGTAAACGCTAATTACGAATCATTGTAGCATTTATAGTAGATTATACAATTAATTCTACATTCTGAGTTGTAGGAGCTACCCGGGGAATGCCATAAGGCGAATGCGCTTGGTAGAATACGCGTATGGTATTCTACATGATTCGCCATGATTCATACCGTTGATTTGTTGGTCGCGACCAAAGGTCGCTCCTACAGAAGATGTGTAAATTATTTCAATGAATTCATTATAAGTTCTCTCTATCTTAATACAATCATTAGTCTCTATTAAAACAAGTCAATGTTTTATGATGTGATACATCTTGGAGGTATTGTACCATGAAAACACTAAAGCAGATAACAGAACAAGTCAAAGAAAGCATCAACCAATTTATTGAAGAAACAGAAAACGGCGAAATTCTTGTTGAGAAATCAACTGAGGAAATGAAAAAACGCATTCAAGAGGCGAAAGGGCTTATTGCTACAGCGATTGTAGAAGAACAACGACTCAAGAGAGAATATCAACAAGTCATTGAAGCCTTAAACTCTTTGCGTGAAAAAACTGAAACGGCTTCACAAAGTCTTGATGCAGAAAACGAAAAAGAAGCACAACACCTTATAAATCAGCATCAGAATCGTGCAAATGAATTAGAAGGTCAAATTCACGAACAGGAACAAGTCATTAATGAGTTAACAGGTGCACTAAAGGATTTTTATCAGCAGTTTCATGAAATATCCATAAAACTTAAGGAACTTTCCCAACGTCATCAACAGGCAAAAACCCGATCAGAATTCAATAAGATATTGGCAGAGTTTGAACTATCTGATGCAAATAATGTTATACAACATGCAGAAGAGGCGTTGAGAAAGGCAGAAGCAGAAGCGAAACAATGGGAAAAACGCAGACAACGAAATAGTGAACAGAGTGATATGAAAAAAGAAGAAGCATTTAACGTCGATGACGCACTTGAAGCACTAAAAAGGGATATTCTTGGCAGTAATGATTGAAACCTATAAACTGACGAAATATTTCGGTGAATTGTGTGCAGTGGATTCGCTCATGCTTAGAGTTGATTCAGGTGAAATATTCGGTTTTCTCGGCCCTAACGGTGCAGGTAAGACTACTACCATCAATATGCTCACAGGTTTGCTGCGCCCAACATCGGGTGCCGCCAAACTCGGTGGTTACGATATTCAGGAACAGAGCTTAGAAGCAAAAGCGATCCTCGGCCTCATGCCAGATACACCCCAACTTTACGAAGCGTTAAGTGGCAGACAGTTTGTCCGGATGATAGCAGATTTATATGAGGTGCCTCCACAGCAAACAGAAGATGAAATGGGGGAGCTGCTTGAACAACTTGAACTCGTCGATGCTGCAGATGACCTTATAAAAGGATATTCCTATGGGATGCAGAAAAAAATCCTGCTTATTTCTGTTTTGATACACCATCCCCAAATACTATTCCTTGATGAACCCACAAGTGGATTAGACCCAAAAAGTGCTCGCACTGTCAGAGAAGTTTTGCGTCAACGTTGTGAACAGGGGTCAACCGTTTTCATGACAACACATATCCTTGAAATTGCTGAACGTATCTGTGATAGAGTGGGTATCATCAGTAAGGGAAAACTTGTTGCTGTCGGAACGCTGTCGGAATTACAGAACAAGAAAAGAGATTCGTATTCACATACATCAGGACTTACCTCCGAACATCGGACAGAAACATTAGAGGATATTTTTCTCGATCTCACTGCAGATGCATAAGCGTATTTTTACAATAATCTACTGGTCAAGGTTATTTATGGTGAATAATTGAAATAATTATACACCTTACTTGTAGGAGCAACCCGGGGAATGCCGTTGGGCGAATGCGCTTGGTAGAATACGCGTATGGTATTCTACATGATTCGCCATGATTCATACCGTTGATTCCTTGATTTGTTGGTCGCGACCAGAAATCAACGGTATGAATGCCTTATGGCATTCCCCGGGTTGCTCCTACAAGTAAGGTGTATAATTATTTCCATATTTCACCATAGTTAATCTTCATCAAAAAAATACTGGATGATTAATTGCAATTAAAATGTTGAAAAATAACAAGATTCTGTTAAGAGCAGATTACCAAGCATGGTTGAACAGTTTTACCAAAGATGGACAAGTCTTGCGAAAAAGCATCTTGAAGGGTATCGGTTATCTCGTCTTCATCGTTGCCTTGTCAGTGTTGGGATATTCGCTTTTTTCGCACCTTAGGTCTATTGATGCCCCCGAACCGTTACTATTAAGTGTAATTAACGGTTTCATGGTATTCGGAATAATTGTTATTGTAAAGGAGTTGATGGAAAGTTCATTAGAGATACTATATGGGGCAAAAGAAACACAACTCTTGCATGCTGCACCTATAAAACCTGTTACAATATTCGGCAATAAATTCATTCATATCACCCTCTCACGCATAATGAGCACACTCTGTTTTTTAGGGCCACCATGGGTTGTTTTTGGAGTGATTTCTGAATTCCCATGGCATTACTATGTTGTTCTCATACCCGTTTCACTGTGCATGCTAATTGTGATTTCATGCTATGTAACTATCAGCATGATGGTTATGGCAAGGTTCTTTTCTTCTACAAAATTACTTGCTACACTAAAGGTTATTGGGACGAGTGTCGGTGTGATAGTAGGTTTCTTGCTATCCTTTACTTTGATTTCTGGGATGGATGAACTCCCTTTCAAACGTCTTTTATTAGATTGGGCATCAGCAAGTGCAACCGAGACAAATGCTACGTGGTCTCCACACAATTGGATGGGAAATCTACTTATGAGCTGGGGAACAGAAGCTACGGTTTGGGAACGACTGAGATGGAGCCTTGTTGGATTTGGTATAATGGGTGTGTCCGTTGTATTAGCAATGTTCACGGCACAGTGGATTTATCAACGCGGTTGGGAGAACATCAGGCAATTAAAAGCCAAACGTAAATCTCCCACTAAAGAAAGAAATACAACAGTTTCACCACTTAGTCAATTTGCTATCAAATTCCGACGTGGAAAAATACATGCAATGATATCAAAAGATTTCTTTATATTCATCAGACGTACAGGACGTGTTATTGCAATTGTTATGTTGACACTCTTTTTGGTCGTTCATATTGGATATCTATTTGTGGGTGGCAACTATGCACTTTCAAATATAACAGAAGTTCTCACGGTTCAGATAGTTCTGTATAGTTTGCTAATTACATTCGGAATTAGTTGTAACGGGTTGCGAGAAGAAGCTAAAACATGGTGGATGATGAAAACTGCACCTATCACACCGACATTGGTTTATACAAGCAAGTTCTTGACATCTCTGTTTTGTGCTTTGATTTATGCAGAATTCTGGGCATTAGTTTCTATTCTCCTACTCCAAATCCCCATAGAGAGTTGGATGACGTTTCTTGTGACTCCCCTGATAGTCTTACCAACTGCATGTGCATTGAATACAACAATCGGCACGTTACCTTGGATGGCTGAATTGACACATCAACCCAAACCATTTTTACGTGTGTTGACCTTTAAAACAACGCTAATCATTAATGTAACTTTCATCATTGTACCCATTATATTCTGGCACATGAGTAAATTGGGCTTATTCCTAATATCGCTGAGTGTTCTTTGGATCATATTAACGATCTCGTATAAGATAGGTGTGGAATACCTACGCAAATTGTTGGTCGTTCAATAGTCGTTTACAAAATAACCGTGTTTCTAACTTGCTCTTACAGAAAGGAAGGAAAAATGATAATTGAATATGAGGGGAAAACGCCAAATATACATTCCTCTGTCTTTATCGCCCCAGGGGCGATGATTATTGGAGATGTGAAAATTGGAGAGGAGTCAAGTATCTGGTTTAACTGTGTGCTGCGGGGTGACCTTGAACCTATCCACATTGGTTGCCGCACCAACATGCAGGACGGAACAGTGGTACACATGGACAAAGATATACCTTGTCTTATCGGTGATGATGTTACTATTGGACACGGCGCGATTCTTCACAGTTGTGCTGTCGGTGATGAAGCATTAATTGGGATGGGAGCGATCCTCTTAACAGGTTGCAAAGTCGGGGAACGCGCCATCGTTGCAGCGGGAACGCTTGTACGGGAAGGACAGGAAATTCCTCCCGGAACAATCGCAATGGGAGTACCAGCAGTGGTACGTAGGGAAGCAACCGAATCGGAATTTGAGCGTGGACGACATGGTAAAGATGATTATGTTTTACGCGGTAGAATCATGCGGAAAAATCTAAAGACATAGACTTATGACTCTTGCCTAAACGGAATGAATACCTTTGACTTGAAAATTCTATCTCAGACACACCCAGAGACATTCAATTGTCCAAAGCATCCTTGTTGGAGGGGTTCCTAACCCCGAATATTCCCTATCTTCTGTAGGAGCGACCTTTGGTCGCGACCAGAGATCGCTCCTACCTTAAGAATCCTATGTTAGATTCTGCGCTAAATCGACAATTGAATGCCTCTGTCACAAAACTATTGACATCACCACCGAATTACGTTATCCTATACGATTATATAGAATAACGTAGGAGATGCCTTGCAAACAGATACGAAAATAGCAGATTTAGAAGAATACGCACCTTATTTAATACGAAAGTTGGAACAAACACAATTACGACAACTCATACAAACCTACACCCATGATAAGGAGGTAGAAAACATCATTATGACAGGTGCAGAAGCTCTTATACAACAAAGTGAATACGCGGAGAAATACAAGCTAAACGTGAGTTCCTTTTGAAATTGCTTGATATACGAATCGACGAAGTTCCCGATACCATTATCAGTAAAATCTCAAGGATACGAAGTCGTTCCCGTCTTGATGCCCTTTTAGAACAGGTAGCAACCGCACAAACACTCGATGATATTGAATGGTGATGAGGATAATTCGTAATTGAAAAATGATTTGGATTGTCTAAATAAGGCAAACGCAATTTTAAGGAGAAAATATGGCTAAACTCAAATGTCTAATGATTGGTGGCAG
Source organism: Candidatus Poribacteria bacterium (assembly GCA_012270795.1). Lineage (GTDB taxonomy): Bacteria > Poribacteria > WGA-4E > WGA-4E > WGA-3G > MSPOR6. The sequence goes on along the minus strand of JAAXHO010000180.1, from coordinate 17,085 downwards.
CGGAATGGCAGGCGGTTGGATCCGTCAATTCACGAACACTTTCGGTGACCGTGTTGAGATTGTCGGCTTAGCAGATATTAAGACCAATGTTCTTGAAGCACAAGGCAAAGCGTTAGGACTAAGTTCGTCACAACTATTCACAGACTTCAACGAGGCGTGTGCATCGGTCAAGGCAGATTTTTGTGGGGTCGCAACACCCCCACCTTTCCATAGTCCTGCAGCAGTTGCAGCAATGGAAAACGGTATGCCTGTAATAAGTGAAAAACCGATCGCTGATACTTTAGACGCAGCGAAGGCAATGGTGCGCACATCACAAAAAACTGGATTACCGTGTGCTATCATCCAAAACTATCGTTACGCGAACAACAAGCAGGAATTAGTACGTATCCGAGAGGAAGGTAGGTTAGGACGGTTACAACATATTGTCGGAAGATATGCTTGTGATTACCGTCGCTATCTATCGTGGGGTGTGGATTGGCGGCACGATATGGATTTCAGTTTGCTATTTGAAGCATCTGTACATCACCTGGATATGCTTCGATTTCTCTCTGGTGGTGATTGTGAAACCTTAGTTGGTTTTGGCTGGAATCCAGAATGGTCAAGTTTCAAACATTTTTCCAGCGGATACTATTTAATGCGTATGGATAACGGTGTCCATGCCTCTTATGAAGGGAACAGTTCTGCAGCAGGTATCATCAATTGTTGGAATGGAGAACACTATCGTGCAGAGTTTGAGGAAGGCACAGTTGAAATCGGAGGCGGCAACCAGATGACGATTCATCGCGTGGGTGGTGAAAGAGAGGTATATGAGGCTCCTCCTATTTCACATTATGCACACACATATCTATTTGACGAGTTTCTGAACTGGCTTGATGGGGGTGAACCCTCTGCAACGCGGATTCAAGACAATATCAAGAGTTTTGTCCTCGTCATTGCTGCGATGGAAACGTCAGTTGACGGTCAACCCAAACATATTGCCGATTACCTAAGTGATTTGGATCTCTAATTCTAAAAAAACCATCTTACGCGTATCAATGTATTATGTAGGTGTTTACTATGCATAATCCTAACCACGAAATACCGAGTGTGCTTGAAGATATACCGGAGGAAGAACAACTCGCTTTGTTAGAAAAACTGGCACTATGGATCAAGCGTAGAAATCTAACCGCGCCAGCTATCATATTTCTTGAAACAGGCAAACCCCTAAACTTCTTAGGATCACAGTTGTTGATTGCCTTTAGTCCTTTTGTTCAAGCATTTTTCAAGGGGGATCAATACCAAAAAATCGCCCTCATTCTGGAAAAAGATGAAAACATAGAACGTCTCTTACAACTCATAGAAAAACCAAATGATGGACATCATCAGAAAATAGGAGAAGTTGATGGCTGTTGAGCTAAGAATGCTACAGATGGATCAAACAATGACAAAAGGGAAAATCGGTAAATGGCTTGTTAAGGAAGGTGATTCCGTAACCGAAGGACAACCTCTATTGGAAATTGAAACGGACAAAGTTGTTCATGAGCAGGAATCTCCCACTAATGGCATTATTGCACAGATACTTCCAGAAGAAGGCAGCGATGTCCCTGTCAATGCGTTGTTAGCCGTTATCGCAGCACCGGGAGAGAAAGTTGAACGTGTGGTAGCAGATACTGCAGCACAAGCACAGGAGATAGATGCACCTGAGCAGCATAAAACAACACCTTCTGAAGCAACCAGAACACAGTCGAAACCGTCCACGCAAACGACCGTGCCCATTAAAGCATCTCCATCCGCGCAACAATTAGCAGAAAAACTCTCAATTGACTTAGCACAAGTGAAAGCATCTGGTCCTGGGGGTCGTATCCTTGAAAGCGATGTACACCGCTATGTTGAGACCAGAGAACCGACGACAACTGAATCAACCCGCCTTAAAGCATCTCCACTTGCGCGAAGGTTGGCAAGGGAATTTAGTCTTGACCTCGCTACAATTGCAGGTTCCGGTCCCGATGGCAGGATTGTCCGCGATGATGTGCTGCAAGCCACAGATGAGATACCCGCACATGTATTCCGTCCTGAATCTGTCGCATCAGACATTATTGAACTAAGTAGTATGCGGAATATAATCGCAGAACGTATGACAATGAGTCTACAGATGAATGCCAGTGTCACATTGCACACCGAAGTTGATGCGACGGCACTCGTTGAATTACGAACATTGTTCAACGAAGATTTGCAAAGAAGCGAGGTGAGTCTCACCTATACCGATCTGCTTGTTAAGATTGTTGCGGCAGCACTACGGGAACATCCACGACTAAATGCAACACTCACTGACAGAGGGATTGAAATGTTAGTTGACATCAACATCGGGGTTGCAGTTGCGTTGGAAGACGGTCTTGTTGTGCCTGTGATTCGAAATGCTGATAAGATCGGTTTGCGTGCTATCTCCGAACAGTTAAAAACCTTAGCAGACAAAGCACGAAACAATCAACTCACACCTAGTGAATTGCAAGGTGGCACCTTTACTTTAACAAATCTTGGTAATTTTGGTATTGAGGCGTTCACACCGATTATCAATCCGCCTGAATGTGCAATCCTCGGTGTTGGTCGGTTAGCAAAGAAACCTGTCGTTCACAACGATGAAATCGCAATAAGAAGTATGTTAGCACTCAGTTTGACGTTTGATCATCGTATCGTTGACGGTGCACCTGCTGCCCAGTTCCTTCAAAACGTCTCTCAATATATTCAAAACCCCTATCTATTGCTTATATGAAGGTTATGTTTATGAAAAAATGCTTATGTTTACTCCTTTCTATATGTCTGTTTTCAATGGTCTCTGCTCAAGAAGAAACAGAATTTGATAGTCTCCTTGCCTCTGATGTGAATACAGATGGAATCATTAATATCCTTGATTTAGTTTTCGTTGCATCCCATTTTGGGGAAACACCTACTGAAAATCAGTCCTCAAATCCTGATGTCAACGGTGATGGTGATGTCAACATACTTGACCTTACATTGATAGCAAGCCATTTTGGTAAGTATTCTGGTGTTCCACTTGAAATAACGGACAAAACTTTTGACACTACCGTTAATAATGCATCGCTACCGATTTTAGTTGAATTCCACTCGGTTTACTGAATTTACTGTTTATTGATGAAACCGGTGGTTTCTGAAATTGCCTTAGAATATCGTGACGTTTTCACTGTTGCAAAATTAGAAGTGAACCAAAATTTAGTAAAAACAACAGAATACGGCATTCGCGGTACACCGACATACATCCTATTTTATGAAGGAAAAGAGGTATCCAGGTTTTTCGGTGCAATGCCGAAGGAGACGTTGGTAAACCGTGTGCTTGCGGCGTTAATTTCTGTGATAGCACCACCACTCACAGAGGAGGAAACCGACAGCGAATAGTGCTACCCATTGCCAAATCTCCTGCATCAAAGGTTTTAGCGTTTTTATATTCTCTTCAGGTTCTTGTGCGTTGTTTTCTGAGTTGGTAGATGTCAACGCAGATTCCGATGGATCAAGTAAATTCACTGCAAATCGGTCAAAAAGCAATTCGTCTTCATACACAGAATAAACCCCGATTTGATCTGCTTCTGTAAACACATCGTTATTTAAATCAACCATAATCCCATCAGGTTTTTTCACTTGGATATTTCTTGTTTCACTATTGGATAGGTCTATTTTTAGTTTCTCTCCAGTCCGAAAACGCATCCCATCATCTGTTTGCTGTAATGAAATTGATTGTACTGTTGCGGTTCTGGAATCAAGCCATTCCAAGTATTGATACATAAAGAGGGCAACATCTGGAATCGTGATTGGAAAAGAAGATATTTCTGGATTGAAAGCGTCAAATTCAAAAACGAGGAAGTGTTTACTCGCCTCTGTTCCAAGCCAAATTAACGGTCCCTTTTCCGATTCAATAATGGTACTCCCCCCTGTGGGTAGTTTTCTTTCAACAGATTCCTTTATCCGTAATCCCATAAAGGATATACCTTGCATAATAGGATGGGTCTTATCCTCTTTAATAACGGAAACAGGTGTTGAAATAACATCAAAAGCAGTTTCTGTCAGAACTGGCAACGCACCTTTTGGGTTGACAAAAATAACGGTTTCTCTACCAGGATTGAAAAAAAAATCCTTTGATTTAAGGATTTCACCATTAAAAATTACGACATCCTTATCCGCAGCTGCATTAAATTCTGCAGTAGAAACTGACTGCAGTTCAATATAGTCTCCAGCACTATTCAATAGTCGTGTCAAAAACGGTTGGTTTTGGTCACTGACAAGTAGTATACGGAATTGTTTCGCTGGCTTGAGGATTGCCCAAACGCTGTTGTCTAAAGCAAAGTCGTCCGTGACATCGACGAGATGGAGACTAATTGCAATTCCTTCTAAACCTTCTGCACTGATGGAATACAATACAGATTGCACATCTCCAGCAGGTATTTTCACTGTTTTTTCAGAAATCGGTCTGTTGCCTTCCAGTTCTAATCGTGTGTCTACTTGTCTTTCTGTTTCAGTCCAATTTTGTATCCTTGCAAGGACAGTGTATTGATCGGCAATTCGCTCTACGTTGAATTGGACAATACCAATGTTCTCTACGCTACTTCCTATAGCAATTTTGTTGATAGGAATTGATGTGACACGCATATTCTCAAAAGAATCACTAACAAAAACTATTTTATCTTGAGGTGTGTCTACATATTGAACTGCAAGGTCAAAAACGGATGTCGTTTGATGTCCGATATGTGTTGATGGGATGTTCTCTACTGCCTTTTGCAACTTCTGGCTATCCGTTGTAAATGCCTGATGAATATGATGCTTTGATGGCTGCGTTGCCATTATCATGACACCACCACCACTTGCAGAAACCTGTTTTATCTGTTTCAGTACTTCTTTTTTGGCGAGTGATAACCTGGTTTCTCCTAACTCTCTTGATAGCATGCTGGCAGAATTGTCAATGATATAGATGATCTTACCATGGACGATACTTGGAATTCGCAATGCTGGCCGCGCAACACTGGTAATGATGAGAAGGAGAAACAAGCATTGCAGAAAAGGTAACAACAGATTCCGAAGCCGTTTAAAGGGTATGTTCGCCTTCTGATCTTCAGTACTTGTGCGCCAGAGTAGTATACTCGGCACAACGTACCGTTGTCTGCGTAACTTCAGAAAGTGCAACGCAAAAACGATTGGGATAGTTCCTAACAGGTAGAAAGCAATAGGATTTAAAAATGCCATTTCTCATCGTTGCAAAACAATAGGTAATACAATCTGTTAAGGATTTGGATTTTGAGAGGGAGGGTGTGTAGAATCCGTAGATGGGGAATCACCATTCTCCCTTTCGTTAAGGTTTTTGATGACCTCCTCTGCATCCAGTTTTCCCACTTCTCCGTAGTTCTGCAAACGTTCACACGCTTCCCGAACCTTATCATATTCTTCAAGTTCCAGATAAATGTTCGCCAAGTTTTTGTGCATCTCCCGAAAAACACCGGGCCAATTCCGTTGCCCTTCCTTCTCAACAAGCCGCGTTGCGTTTTCTATTGCAATACTAACCACATTGTTAAGTTCTGCTTTTTCTGAAGCGGAGTATGGGACATTTTCCTGTTGACGTTTTTCATTGTAAGCGCGTAAAGCACCCAACGCTTTATCACATTGGTTGTAAGTTTTTTCAATACTCAAAGCACCTTCAAATATCCTTGATAAAAACCCAAATTTCATAAATGTCTGTTCCCCACTTCGGAGTGGTAATGCCTATTGAAAATCTGATTTCAACTGTCCCCAGGTAAGTGCCAATTTGTGTTCTGCTTCGACAGCGAGAGCACCCTTAACACCCAGTTCCTTAGACGCTTTTACTTCCTCTGCGGACAATGCTTTTGAATAGATGGCGACTTCATCAATAAGCGCGTCCTCAACTTTGTGACTGTTGACACTTTCACCTGCACCAATGAAAACTGATGCCTGTTCGTAATTTGGGAACTCAAAGTTTTCAGGCTGCGATCCGACAAATTCACCGTTGACATAAATTTTTCCATCCTTACCATCAGCGACTAAAACGTAGTGGTACCATTTGTTTAATTCAAAAGTAAAGCTATCCAACTTTCTATCCACATGATGGGCTGCGTCCCAAAAAGGTTTAAAATTAGGGTCTACCATCATACGAAATTCGCAGCAATCTCCCCCAGGCACCTCAATTGAGACGATTCCGTCATAATTACTATGACTGTTCAGATAGAACCACGCTGCCATCGTAACTTCACCATTTTCACTGATTGGTATGATAACATCGTTAGCATTACTCAATCGTACAACACCGCTAGTGAGATGGATCGCCTTCCCAAATCGCCTTCCCAAATCTCCTTCAGCCAGTTCACCATTACCAACTAACTCTGCATCGCGATTATTTCCTGAGTTGTCTTTTATCGTATTTCCATCAAGATTATCAAATGAATAGTAGACTAAAATGTCTTCCTGTTCTAAAGCGTAAGTGTAACTGACTGCTAAAAGCAGTATTGCAGTAATCGTCATAGTAATTAGCTTTTTTCTCATTAAAATTCCTCCAAAAATGTATTTGATATAGTATTCTAACAGAAGCCAAAGGTAAAGTCAAATTCATTTTTCCTCTGGGTGTGTAAAGTTATTGGCATCCTTTGAGTTTCCCATACAATACTTGCTATTGTTCGCGATGAATATTTAGGTGTTTAGTATCATCTATGACTTTTAATACGGATCTTAATGCTTCATTAACGGCTTTTTCGTCTGGTGTGCTTCTGTGCAGTCAACGGAATACCGTATTGATCTTACCTCAATAATCAGACAGACTGAGTCCTCTGGAAAAAGACAACTACTATCCATAAGTAGATCATCGTCTATTCCGCTCCTCAATAATTGTTTCTGAGACAGGTTTCCCCTTGATCTCAATGAGTTGCCGTTCAATCGTAGCAGTACCATGAGATTTCTTCACTTCTTTAACTAAGCCTTGTGACAGCAGGACTTGATGAAATACTGCCAGTTTATCAGCTTCGTCCTGCTCTTTCAATAGTTTCCGTAAGTGATGCCGATCAGTGGGACTTAATGTTTTTATGGCTTCTGCAATTTCTTGAATTCGCATTGTTTGCTTCCTTATTATTGATTCAACTAAAAATCCAGACTCACACCCACCATAACCAAGCGCGGTGAACTCCATGAAGCTGGGCTCGTGTGCTTCTGTGCAGTCAACGGAATACCGTATCGGTCATAAGTAACAGGATCAAGTAGGTTATAGAGATTTTTCGTATTGAAAATGTTACGAATATCCGCGAAGAAGGTATAGGTTAGTCCCCCGAATTTACTTCGTTTGCTAATAAGTGCATCTACATTGTAGGTTGCAGGAAAACGTTTAGAGTTGATCGCGGGTTTGATAGGGGAGTTCGGATTGGGTGTGTAGGGTAATCCGCTGGCGTATCTACCTACAAAGTTGACAGCAGATGTAAAGGGCAGTTGAATATCTAAAAATGCGGAAACAATGTGACGCTGATCCCAATTTAATGGGTGACTTTCGGTCACTTCCGGCTGTGAACGGTAAGCAGTGAGATATCCCAAAGCACGACTGGAACCTTTACCTTTTGCAACTGAATAGGTATAACTCAGCATACCAGAAACAGGACTATTTCCTGTTCGCCACTTTCGGATTGCCAGTTCAACCCCTTGTATACGCCCATATATATCGTTGATGAAATAACTATATTCATTGTTAATACCAACAAATACGCTATTGACAAGGTTGTCTATATCCTTTGTAAAACCCGTGATGTCAATGGTTAAGTCATCTGTGAATTGTTGAACTATCCCGACTTCATAAGCGATAGTTTTCTCTGGTTCAAGGTTCGGATTCCCTCTTCTTCGGATTGCGCCGCGCATATCAAAGCTAAGGTTTTCGTAGAGGTCATCTCCGCGTGGTATCTGGTAATAATGTCCGTAAGTAAAGTGCAACTTCGTTCTATCAGTAATTGGGAATGAGATACCGAGCCGTGGTGCTAACATATGTTTGGTAGATGCCTTCTCCCACTCCTTGATGACCGGTAGACCAACTTCGGGAAGTGTATCAAAGGATTTTGAAAGTTCACTGATGTATTCACGTGCATCATCTTCGGATAGCAGTTTTTCTGCTTCATCTCCTTCACTGTTTGTGTGGAGGATTGTGCCATCTGATTTCAGTATGAGGGGGTTGGATGGGTCAGCAGGTGAACCCCCATCTGGGTTATAACTGTCATACCGTAATCCAATGTTAACAATCATGCCTTCATATTCCATTTTATCTTGAGCATATAAGCTAACGGATGTAGGCGTTACATCATAATACTCCATATAGAGGTTTGAACTCCCATAATTTTGTGTGCCAAGATTGTAGAGATGGTTCGTTGAAAATTCAATCCCTGTCTGAATTTGATGATTCTCCGTAACTTGACTCGCAAAAACGCCTTTGAAAATTGATGTTGTGGAATTGCGAGTGGTCCAGAAGTTGTTATCTCCTGCCACATCGTAGGTTGTGTCGTTATACGCCTGTTGTGCGGGGTTTCTAATTCTACCTTCCTTTTGATTCTGCATAAAGACAGCAGTTTCGGGATCTGGATACTGTTCCGCAATCTCTGGATCAACAGTTATTTTAGGATCCCATGCGTTTTCCTCAAACGATTTATTCAGCGGATCCCAAACTTTTCCGGGTTGGTGGCTCCTATAAGAACGGTGGAATTGTCCAAATGTCAAGGTATAGAAGGTGCCTGAGTTGATATTGTGTGAGAGTTGAACGGAAAGACTGCGTCCGTCCCTATTGTCAACTTCAATTGCATTGGGTACAAAACGTAGGCTCCCACCATAGTTGTTGAATTCGCGTTCATCGTAGAGTCCACTTGCGGTAAGTTTGAGTTCAGGCGTTATTTCATACTTGAGTTTACCCTGGAGTGTGTGCCCGCCGCTACCGCTATTGGGCAGGTAACTTTCATCGCGTCGCAACTGACTGGCGAAGGAGAATGTCAACCGATTTCCCCATATTGGACCACTGAGCGCAAATTCTCCGATATGGCTCGGAGCTAACTTATAATTTTTTGTATTGTTGAACAGACCGCTGTACTGTTTGAGATCCACGATATAACCGTCCGATAAGGTAACCTGTTTTTTCTCATAGTCAATTATAGTGCCATCCGCATCCTTGAAGGGTTGTCGTTCCATAATGACTTCACCTGTATCAGGATCAATCTTGTCTTCACCTGTCTCTGGATCAGTCACTGGTAATAACGGATTTTCTGTTCTATCTATGTACACACCTGGATAAATCTCTGTGAAGACTATCTTATCATCACCTTCAAGATTTTCCAAGTCTGATACAGTGAGGTTCCTTAGTTCTGCATCTCGATATGGTTTTTGATACGCATAAGGTTGTCCAATAAAAACACCTCTAAAAGGTTCAAGTGCTACTGGTTGAAAGTCGTCATCTGGGTTTAACCAAGGACCAAAGACAGGGTCGCCATGATGCTGCCCCCATTGACCGACTCTATACCTGAAATTCCCTCTGAATTTGTTTGTTCCAGCCTTTGTAATAAGATTTATCACACCGGATTGTGCATCACCGTGTTCTGCATTGAATCCGCCAGTAATTACTTCCATCTGTTCAAGGGCATTTGTACTAATTTGCAATCCCAGTCCTCTAAATATTGGATCGTTTACTGGAATTCCGTCAATAAGATATTTTGTCTCCATTGACCTACCCCCGCGAATGTGAAGTGAGCCGGATGCATTTAGTACTGCAACACCGGCTTGTGTCTGGAGAATACCGTTCACAGTGTCGCGTGGCATGGAGGTGATTTCGTCTGCTTCAATTATTCGAGTTGTTTGTGTTACGTCTTTCTTGATGAGTGGTTTAGTTGCGGTTACAGTTACACCTTCAAGTTCAACAACTTCGGAAGCCGCCAATGCGAAGTTTATGGTTGTGGTAAGTCCAGCAAAAACCTTCGTTGCTTGAACGGTCTTGGAACGGTAGCCGGTGAGTTCAACTTGGACATCATATCCCCCTGGATCAATATTGGTCATAACATAGTAACCAGAATTGTTTGTTGTTGCAGTAGTACTTGTACCGACAATTGTTACTTTCGCATTTGCTATAGGTTGTTTTGTTGCTTCTGCAGTGACGATACCTGTTATTTTTCCTGTTGTAGCGGCAGTGGCACTATGAGTGCCGACTGTTGTTATACATGCTATACTCAACACGAATAGTACTGCCTTTCTGAAGGTATTATTTTTTTTCATGGCACATTCTCCTCTTTCCCAATGTTGAAAACTTACACAAGCGTATTCACTTACGATAGATAAAATAATCCGCAGAAATAACGGAAACAGATTAATTGGACTGTCTAAGCATCTCACAACTGGATCCGATTTTCCTTTACTTCCTATTAAAAGGATTATACCCTAAATTTATCTACAAGGCAAATACTTTTGCATTTTTAGGTAAAAAACTATTCAGTTTTCGCTCGTAAGCGTGTTTTGGGATTGAAAAGTGTGTCTAAGGCGGGAAGTTTTTGAACAATTTTAGATTTTTTAAAAACGAATTCTCATTTTCTACTTTTTGGATTTATGGGCGGGCACTGTGGTACCGCCCATAAGGTATTTTTTCTTATACCAATTCTAAAAAATATTGTCTCATTAAGGAATTCCACTGTTATTGCTGGTTGGGGTACTTCTCTTCGGTAGGAGCGACCTCCCGGTCGTGACCCGGAGGTCGCTCCTACCATATCCCTATCAGTTAATGAGACATTATCAATTAGAAATGGTATTACTACTTCAAGATGACGAGTCGTCGTATCTGCTGGAATGTAGGCGTTGTCAGTTGATAGAAATAGACACCACTTGCAACTGCTTCACCCAACGTATTTCGTCCGTCCCAATAAACAGCGTTTCCACGGCTTTGATAGAAACCTACTGGTTTGTGACCAAGTGAAAATGTTCGGACAAGTTTACCTGAAGCGTCATAAATAGAGAGAGAAACAACCCCTGCTTCTGCAAGATGATACGGAATCCATGTTTCAGGGTTAAACGGATTGGGATAATTCTGCAGAAGCTGGCTCCGTTTTGGGGATCCGATACCGTCAAGTTTCACAGTCATAACAGCGTTCTCAAGATGTGTTGCATTTACCGTGAAATTGAATTTTTCTGACACAATATTTCCGTTCGTATCAGTAACGGTTATTTCTATTTTGTCACCTGCTTCAACAACACTGCGATAACTGAGATCTGCTGTGGCGGCAGCGAAGTAATTACTGTGTACCCGAGCCGTCATGACAGTGTTCGTTCTCAGGTTTTGTACTTTGACGGTGTAACCATTAGCAGATTGGATGCTATCTAAGTTTCCGCTGACAACGAATGCCCACACGGCATGGGACATCTTTTTAGTTATTGCGGGTGCTGCAGCAGCCTCGGTTTGATCTGTCCATGGTGCACCGACGAAGGCGAAGTTACGAGTTTGTGGGACATTGACGATATAGCCTTGTCCACCTTCAATTGTAAATCCATCGTTAGGTGCGCCTGGTGTCCAGCCCATGAAACGTTGATTTGCGGCATCAAGTGCTATGACAACAGTCGCGCCTGTTATTCCTGCAAGGGATTTTGCGGTCATCGGTTTTGGTGGTGCTAAAGGCAGAGAAAGCATGTTCAAACCTTTCGTCAATGTGACATTGAAGACATTACCAAAATGATCGCTCACTACCTGGGTAGCGGGTCTTGCGATAAAACCGTGTCTGCGTCCATCGGAGGAGACATAGGTCCCGACGACAGAGCCGTCCTCATTGATATTCCAGCCCTCCGTGCTGACGCTGCCCGGCACCTGTAATTCAGAGCTCCCACGTGCTGAGCCGATGTAGGTGCGCGGGACATCCCCGATCCGTTTGGAGCGGGCAACGAAAATCCCCGCAGTGTTGATCGCATGGAAAAAATAGTATTCAAGGTTTTCGGCATCTTCCAAGTCGATAGATGTAAATTGGCCGTTCGTATGTATGTATCCGTGATAAAGTCCCTTAACATCGACGTAACTCCCCACGAGTCGACCCGCAGCCACAAAGTCAGCGAAGGTCTCCGAGGCACCCGGGGCTTCAATGACGGTATCGCCGGTGAACCCACGACGCACCCCCTGAGCGTCTGTGAAATTCCCTGTCAGCGCGCCTGTTTCGTCAGAAATCCCATATATCTCCGTTTCCACAGCACCGGGGAAATCGTGTTGCGTAAGCACACCCTTTTCCAAGATAACACCGTGATAGACCCCCTCGTTGTCTTGGTAATGTCCGGCAGCGCAACCATCATTACCGAGCGCGTAGAAATAGGTGTTCTCTGCGTTGGGGAAAGCATAGGTCGTAAAAACGCCGTCAATGAGCGTAAAGGCGACCATTTTTTCACCATCCGCACTTTTTGTGTAGCCTGCATAGTCCTCGAAGTCGCTGCTGGCGGTCACTGCTAAAAAGTCTACACCCGGAACTTCAATACTTTCAAAGGTATAGTTGGAGTCGGTGGGGGCGACAACGGGTTCAATGTTGTCTTGTGCAGCAGTTTTCATTAAGAACAAGGAATTGAGACACATCAACAATGTAAACGTGAAAAACAAAAAATTGGTTTTAATTTGTGTAGGCATAATGAAACCTCCTCTAAATTATAAGACTTATGCTCCCCCTGATAAAGGGGTAAAAAGTCGTTATTTTAGTTATTTACCCCTTATCAGGGGACTTTTGAATATACATTGCGTAAGTCCTGATAGAAATACTTGAGAACACAACATGAAACAGACAGAAACTGTCCAAACCTTAGTGTGGTTATAATAAACTAAATTATTATATTCAGGGCTTACGCATTTTCTCTTAAAGACCCACTGGTAAGGGGAATGCATAAGTTAGGAATCTATTCAACTAACCTAATAGTGTCAGATCCGTGCATTTTGCCGTTACCCAGATCCTTTGTATTTGGGATTCGGTTTGTGTTCTTGGGATTAAAAACCTTACCGTATATGAAAATCCCATATATTCACGTCAAACCGAATGTTGTATTTTTTAACTTTAACTAAACGTCACTAAACTATGGTGAAGTTTGAAAATAATTATACACCTCTTCTGTAAGAGCGACATCCAAATGCAGTAGATTTCAGCAGACGTTACATTTCTAAAACACTTTCTATGAATGTAAGACTTTTTAGGTGTCGCTCAGTATGGTATTTGATAAAACTACTCAGTATAAGTTTCAGTTCACGATGATTTAGTGTTGAGGGACGTATTCTACTTAATTTATTCAGTTCAGATTTTCTTAGTGTTTTTAGCAATTCAGAACTTCCTGGTGTAATTGTGAAAGCAGAGGTATCTCTGTTTTGGCAGTTTGTGCAAAGCATACCCCCATTTCGGACGCTGAAGTGAAGTATCGGGGTTTTAGATTTTGCTTGAGGTGATTTCTGAATGAATGCGGGCGTTACAATTGTACCACAGTTTGCACATATAGAAAGCTGCGGTGCATATCCTGATAGGTCAAGAAACTTAATTTCAAAATACCGCGCAAGTAACGGAACATCTTGTATATCTTCCAGTAATTGGAAAGAATTGCGGAGTAGCGTAAATACTTGAGCGTTTGCATCACCTTCTGAAGCGATTGCATCAACTAATTCAGCTAAATAGCAACCGTAGGTAATACGTGCAAAATCGTTACGTATACCATCAAAACCATCAATGAGTTCAAATCCTGACAGGTTTTGCAAATCTCTGTTTTCACGATAATTAAATAGGAGCATGCCGTGATTGAGAAGTTCTAAACTCCCACTAAGCTTATTCTTTGGACTTTTTACTCCATAAGCAACGGCTTTCACTTTCCCGTAATCAGGCGTATAGAAAGTGATGATTTTGTGAGCTTCGCGAAGTGGGAAAGCACGCAGTACGATAGCTGCAGTTTTTTGAGTAGGCATGTTTTCAATATTTAAAGATGTGTTGATAGGAGTGAATAGATCGGGGCGAGAGGATTTGAACCTCCGACCTCCTGCTCCCGAAGCAGGCGCGCTAGCCGGGCTGCGCTACGCCCCGTTCTGTCTCTAATTATATCCTACTTCTATCACAATGTCAAATCAATTTCTAAATCATGCTTCAACGTCATCAGCACTGGACTTTGGCATCTGAATTTTTACTCGGTGAATTCTACGTTCGTCTGCATCCAAAATTGTGAACTCTATTCCTCTGTATGTGAAGACTGTATCTATTTCTGGTACTCTTCCAAGGTGATCAACAATGTATCCACCAATAGTATCAATATTCTCTGCTTCAAGTTCTGTTCCCAGTTTTTCGTTTAGTTCATCTAAGTTCATTCTTGCATCAATAGAGAAAGTGTCTGGTGTAATTTGTATATATGCATCTTGTTCATCTATTTCGTCTTCATCTTGGATTTCACCAACGATCTCTTCTATGATGTTTTCAAGAGTTACTATTCCAGCAGTTCCACCGTATTCATCAACCACTATTGCTATATGTTGTTTGTGTTCACGAAGTTCTCTAAATAATTCAGATATATTCTTACTTTCAGGTGTAAAAAACGGTGTGCGGCCAACAATAAGTTCTTCAAGTTTAATCGGTTTGTCTTCTGCCCAACAATCTAACATGTCCTTGACATGAAGAATTCCAACGATATTATCAATTGTATCTTCATATATTGGAATTCTTGTATGTCGGCATGCAATCGTAGTTTGCAAGACTTCATCAGCAGGTGTTCCCACTTCAAGACACACCATATCTGTTCGTGCTACCATTATTTCCCTTGCCACTTTATCTGGTAGGTCTAAAATTCGTGAAATCATTTCACGGTTATCTGGACCTATTAATTCCTTGCTTTGTGCAACATTGTCAAGTGTTTCCAATACCTCAGGTGATACAATACTGTCTTGGGCAGATGTCACCTTACCACCACAGACACGGATAAAAAGATTCACAAGAAAGTTCAGTGGAATCAAGACTATAAAACCCGCGAAATAGGCGATACGTAGAGCACGCAAGGCATGAATTGTGGTTCCACTGGGACTATTCTGCACATAGTTTTTTGGAAAAAGTTCTGTAAAAACGACAAGAAACAACACAGCGATTATACCACCCAGGATGAGGTTTTTCCAAAAGGTCATAAACAGAATAACACTTACCGTCATTAGTAGTGTTTTTGCTGTAATTATGGTCAGTGAATAACGCCGTGGATGGTGTAATAGCGATGTCAATACTTCGTAACGTTTTCCGCCTTCTTCAGCAAATTCTAAAATATTCGTGCGAGTTAAACGAGCAAGTAAAGCTTCAGCAGCAGAAAACAATGCGTTTAGAATTAACAGAACACCTAAAATAACTATTTTTATTATATGACGGTCATCCAAATGTAAAATCACACCTCCGTGTAATATTAATTGTCGTTTTTTGTACACAAACGAAGATATTTTGAATTGAACTACAAATTGACAATACTTAAGAACAAGAATCTAAACTTTGATCTCTTTACATTGAACCGCTAAATGTTTTTTGGCAAGTAACTCATTTAGGATAGAATTCTGTTTGTCAAACATTTTTATAGCATCATTTTCCGTTTGATGGTCATATCCAAGCAGGTGTAGTACACCGTGGACTGTCAAGAGCATTACCTCATTTTCAAGGGAATGGTTAGATTCTCTTGTCTGCCGTTCCGCAGTTTCTAAAGAGATGACAACATCTCCGAGAATATCAGAATTCAACGCATCTGAATTTTCACCATCGAGTTGAGAAAATGCTAACACATCTGTAGGAGAATCGCACCCACGATAATCACGGTTCAATTCTGTAATACGTGTATCGTCGGTTAACAACACACTCACCTCTTTATTCGCAATATTATGTGCAGTTAATGTTGCTAAGACAGCACTAAAAACAATATCAACATCAAACGAACGCCTCTTACTGATATTGGTAATATCTATCACACCTCTTTACCTTCAGATTTTTCATCAAGCTCAGTTACTAACCGTTTCTTTTTGAATTTTGACGATTCTTCATAAGCCTCAATAATTCGTTGTACTAACTCATGGCGTACGACATCTACTCTTGTAAAGTAAATGAACTGAATTCCTTTGATATCCGAAAGTACCTCTTGTGCATCAGCAAGTCCGGAGATTTTATGAGTAGGTAGGTCGGTTTGTGTGATATCACCAGTTATGACTGCTTTTGAATCAAACCCGAGTCGTGTTAGGAACATTTTCATCTGTTCAATAGTAGCATTTTGTGCTTCATCAAGAACTACGAAAGAATTATTGAGTGTTCTTCCCCTCATAAAAGCAATTGGCGCGACTTCTATAATATTTCGTTCAATATAACTATCAAGTGTGTCAGGTGGCATCATATCATACAAAGCATCATATAAAGGTCGTAGATATGGATGTACCTTTGCAGCTATATCTCCCGGAAGAAATCCGAGTCGTTCTCCTGCTTCAACTGCGGGTCTTGTCAAAATGATTCGACTTACTTCTCCCTTCTTAAGTGCAGAAACTGCCATCGCCATAGCCAAGTAAGTTTTACCGGTACCTGCGGGGCCAATACCAAACACCAGATCGTTATATTTGATCGCTTCAACGTATCTTTTCTGCCCAGCAGTTTTCGGTCGAATTGTACCACGTTTAGAAAACACAGGTATAGATTCTGTAGGTTTCTTGTCTAATGTCCCCGCGCCATTCTCTTCAGTTGCGCGAATAGCGTAGTTGACATCAGTCGTTTGAATTCGTTCACCTTTGCGGATACGGTGCAAAAGCGATTCTAATACAGCTATGACTCTATTAACCTCTGATAAGTTTTCGCCAAGGACAGCGATTCTATCGCTTTTTAAAACAACACGTACATTAAAATCCTCTTCAATGATCTTTAAGAAAGCATCACTTTGTCCGAATAGAACTTGTACTTCAGCGTTGTTCTGAATAGGAACGCCCTTTAATTCTTGTTTTTGCAATCGGGTTAAATCCCTCCTAAAAGGTTATGTGTTGTATCTAACACAATTGAGTAGAATAGTATAACGAAATATACGATTTGAATATTATAACGACTTGTGCCAGTTAATTAC
>JAAXHO010000186.1 GCA_012270795.1 Candidatus Poribacteria bacterium | reverse complement strand
ACAGGATGACCAGATTACCAGGATTATCGCATCTATGTTTATTGCCGAAGATCAGCTCAACACACATCAAAAATCCGTGATGAGAAAAATCCTGTAAATCCGAAAATCCTGAAAATCCCGGTTCAGACAAAAAAATCCTAGTTCAGAAAAAAATCCGCGATTCAAAACACAAATTGATCATCTACTTGACAATAACACCATTATGTATTAGAATCTCAAAGAACATAATTAAAGGAGCGAACAAATGAAACAGATTGATGGAGGTATAACCGCAGTCAAAGGCGTACAAGCTGCAGGTATCCCTGCCGGTATCAAAAAATCAGAACAAAAGGACTTAGCACTAATCTACACAGAAAAACCCGCAATTGCAGCAGGTGTCTTCACAAAAAACAGTGTCACCGCTGCACCCGTATTAGTAAGCAGACAACACCTACAAAAACCGACAGCACAAGCAATAGTAATCAACAGTGGAAACGCAAACGCTTGCACAGGTGAAATAGGATTAGAAAACGCATTGCGTATGACTTCTATAACAGGCGAATGCCTCGGTATAGACAAAGAACAAGTCCTTGTTTCATCAACAGGCGTGATAGGGCAGCAATTACCGATGGAAAAGATTGAAAAAGGAATTCAAGCAGCAGCAAATTCGCTCAGTAGTGAAGGTGGAGGAGATGCTGCTGAAGCAATCATGACAACCGACACATATCCAAAATCGGTGGCTATTGAAACAACAATTGGCGGGAAACCGGTGAAAATCGGTGGAATCGCAAAAGGTTCGGGTATGGTCGCTCCGAATATGGCGACAATGCTTTCATACCTGACAACCAATGCTCGGATAGATAGTAAATCGCTCCAATCAGCATTAAATACAGTTGTTGATAATACATATAATCAATTAACAGTAGACACCGACCGAAGTACTAACGATACAGTGATTATATTAGCGACTAGAATTGCTGAACATTCAGAAATTGTTCAAAACAAAGGTGAGGATTACCAAGCCTTTTGTAATGGATTACAATTTGTCTGTACGGAATTGGTGAGAATGTTAGCGAGAGATGGTGAAGGGGCAACCAAACTTGTTGAAGTCGTTGTGAAACATGCAAAAAACAGAGATGATGCTGAAAAAGCCGCACGCGCCGTTGCAGAATCACCCCTCGTAAAAACCGCAATCTTCGCAAACGATGCAAATTGGGGACGAATAATGATGGCTATCGGAAAATCAGAAGCAGAATTTGATCCCTATAAAGTTAACGTCTTACTCGGTGATTATCTACTCGTCCAAAATGGAATGGATGCAGGATACGATGAAGATAAAGCAACACAATTATTCAACAATGACCCCGTGCAGATTACCATAAATTTGAATGCTGGGAACGCTGACATTACAATGTGGACATGCGATTACTCTTATGATTACATCAGAATAAATGCAGACTACCGCACCTAATTGAAAAACTTTGTTGAGAAAATCACAACACAAAAATTAATTTCATCCTAATAAAATTACACATGATATATTCAATAACCACCTTACAAGGACTTGAGAACATCACACGACAAGAAATTATAACGCGTTTCGGTGATACAGAAAGGTTCAAAATCCTAACCCGCAAACCGCAGCGTATCATTTTCCAATACACTGGTAATCCGAAAGACCTATTATCAATACGAACAGCAGAACATCTGTTTATCGTAATAAAACATCTGCCAAACATGACTCGTTCACGCAGTTCTTTGGCAAATATAAAGAAATCTCTCACGCATCACAACTTTGAAAAAACATTGACATGTTGTCGACAGGTCGGAATCAGTATCAGAAAACGGATACAATTTCGCGTTATGAGCCGTATGTCTGGATTCCGAAATTTTCAAAAACGAGAACTGCAACAAGTCATTGAAAGATCGCTAATAGATCGTGGGTGGTATTTAACAAACTCAAGTGGACGTTTAGATGTGTGGGTGGAGATGCATGGACAAGATGCGTATATCAGCATTAAACTTTCTAAACCTGATTTTGCACAACGATCCTACAAAACAGAGCATGTCCCAAATACGCTAAAACCAACAATCGCGGCAAGTATGGTGCATCTATCACAACCACACCCGAATGACGTTTTTTTAGACCCAATGTGCGGTGCGGGCACTATATTGTTAGAACGGGCTTTTGCAGGACGTTACCGTTACCTTATTGGTGGTGACATCTCAACAAAAGCAATAATTGCTACACAAAAGAATTTTGGAAGAAAACACCAACCACGACACTTTTTTCACTGGGATGCACAATCCTTACCATTACAACCAAATTCTATTGACAAAATCTTATGCAATATACCAACAAAATTAGAGGATGACAACTCTTCAATCCTTACAAAACTATATAATCAGGTCTTATCGCAATTTGCAATTGTGTTGAAATCCGGAGGGAGGATAGTACTACTTTCCATGCAGTCGGATCTATTAAACAGAACACTCAAACAGCACAATGTTTTGAGAACAAATCAACAAATCGGAATTAACATAGGAGGTAAACGAGGTAAAATTTTGGTTGTCAGAAAATACTAAAAGGCGAGGAACATAAACCCCGCCTTTTGAGATACAATTCCCTTTAGATTTCAGGGACTTTCACTGCGACCTCTTTACGACTTTCATGGGAGCGGAAGATACCATCCATTATCACATTTGTGAGGAGGACACCCTCAGGCGATATCGGTGACGGGGCATCTGCTTTGATGGCTTCACGGAATGCAATCATCTGTGCTGCCCAATTGTCCTCATTTGGAAAACCAGAGAAACGTATAGTCGTCATGCCTTCGGGTGGGTTCGGTTCGGCTGTCAATCCCTCTGATTCAACAAATTTCTTCAGATCACCTGCATAAGCATCAGCGAAAACAACCGGTCCGTCCAATGAAATCCCAGCTTTTGTGCCAAGATGAAAATTGCCACCAAGTGAGTCCGCATGCACCGCCCAAGATATCTTAAATACCATGACACCACCATTTTCAAATCGCACCCATGCCGCACTGAACTCTTCAACATCCATCTTGCCCTGGAACCTCGGATCCTGCATGGAGATGTAGTCCTGGGTTATCGCAGAGACACGAACCGGCTTCGGATAGCCCATCGCAAACAGCGATCTATGCATGTTGTAGACACCAATATCGACGGTTGCACCTGCCCCAGCCGTCTTTTTGTAGATAAACGTATGTCCCGGATTACCGCGTCGCCTACAACCCGCGGATTCAGAGTAATAGATATCACCGAGTAACCCTTCGTCATATAACTTTCTTGAAAATTGGAGCCTCGGACTAAAAGTGGGATTAAGACCAATTTGTAAAATTTTGCCTGTCGCCTTTGCAGCACGTACCATCGCAGTTGCATCTGCAAGCGTCGCTGCCATCGGCTTTTCGCAGAGGACATGCTTACCTGCGTTCAATGCCGCAACCGTCGGTCGTCGATGCCCCTGATTGTAAGTGGTGACACTCACTGCATCAAGATCGTCCATCTCAAGCATCTTATTGTAACTTGTAAATGCGTTCTTTTTTGGGACACCCCACTCTTCAGCGGCTTGGTTTGCTCTGCTCTTGATGATGTCACACACGGCAACAATCTCAAAACCGCCAACTTTCTCATAAGTACTCCGGTGGGCACGCGAAATGCCACCCGTACCAATAATACCTACTCGTACTGCCATATAGTTATCTCCTCGTTCGGAAATATAATTGTTAAGATGCCATAATTTAGATTATTTTCTGTTGCAATGCAAGTGAAAATTCAATCTTACGACTACATGAACTTTATGATAATCCTGATTAAATCTCAGGAACTCTCACCGCGACCTCTTTCTTTGTCTTATGTGAACGGAAAATGCCATCCATAATCACATTCGTCAGAAGGACACCTTCAGGAGGTAGTGTGGAAAAACCATCTTCTAAAACTGCATCACGAAAAGCGGTCATTTGTGCATTCCAAACATCAACTTTCGGCAATCCTTCAAAACGGATTGTGGTCATACCTTCTGGCGGATCAGGTATAGCAGTGAGCCCTTCAGATTCCACCAGTTTCTGTAGTTCTTTATTATAGGAGTCAGCATACATAATCGGTCCACTCAACGATATTCCTGCATTTTTGCCAAGACAGAAACTCCCACCAAGTGAGTTTTGATGCACTGCCCAGGATATCTTAAAGACCATCACACCACCATTTTCAAAACGAACCCATGCCGCGCCGAATTCTTCTACATCCATTTTGTCTTTGAATCTCGGATCCTGTAAGGAGATATAATCTTCTGTAATTGCAGACACACGCACAGGTTTCGGATAACCCATCACATATAAGGAGTTATGTAAGTTGTAAATACCAATGTCTACGATAGCACCTGCACCAGCCGTTTTCTTGTAAATGAACGTCCTGCCGGGAGTGCCGCGCCGTCTACAATTCGCAGATTCAGAATAGTATATACCACCGAGAATGCCTTCAGCAATAACCTTTTTGGAAAACTGAATTGACGGTGAGAAAGCACTTTTCACACCAATCTGTAGTATTTTTCCAGATGCTTTCGCAGCGCGCACCATCGCGGTGGCATCTGCAAGTGTCGCTGCCATCGGTTTCTCACAGAAAACATGTTTACCTGCGTTCAGCGCAGCAACCGTCGGACGACGATGTGCCTGATTATATGTGCAGACACTCACCGTGTCAATCTCATCCATCTCCAGCATCTTATTGTAACTTGTAAAAACATGCTTTTTGGGGACATCCCAGTTTTCTGCTGCCTGTAGTGCCTTTTCGCGGAATATGTCGCACACAGCCACAATCTCAAACCCGTCAACGCTTGTATAGGCTCTGTGGTGTGCACGTGAGATACCCCCCGTACCAACAATCCCAACGCGTATCGCCATATTCTCATCTCCTTTTGTGTTGATCTTTGATGTGTTAGTTTAGATTAAGTTCTGTTGGAATGCAAGCAAAAAATGTGTTATAATGATGTATATTCTATCAGAATGATGGAAGGAGGGCATCATGAGTATTAATGCAGACAAAAAGCGACTTTCGCAAACACATACATTAGCGGAAATACAGCGCGAGTTGAAGTCAAATAAAATGGTCACTGTGTATCAAGTGGACAAAGATGCAGAAGAGCATAGTAAACGTTACATTTTTTGTGCTCTAATTCCATCTTCTCAAATTCAGGATGCCCTTGCTGACTCAACGTGGGATTTAGAATTTTCTGATGGCATGCCAAGTGGACTAACGTACCACAAACAAGGTGAATTGCAGCGCGAATACCTTCGCTACGGCGTTGATAATGGCGTTGAACCTTTGATTATCAATAGAAACTTTTATAGATTACGGGAAGAATATAGTGAAATATCTGAAGAATTCCGCCTATTCCACCAACTCTATCACGACAGAAAAACGGATCAATTCCTCAAAATAGATGACGTTGGAAATGAAGAAGTCGTTGCAACTGTCAAACCAGATCATATCCAGATTCGGCTCAAAGAGATTCGTCAATTCTTGGCTATCAAGGAAATGCATCTTGCGATTCAGTTTATTTTCAGCGAAACTTCACTACATCCATTGGAAGAGCTAGAATTGCAGGCAGGCGACGAAAATTTTCAGGATGGGCTGATGTGTTGGCTGCACCGCTACGGTGATCATTATGGTATAGGCAACTGTCAAACCTTTAGTTATTTGGTGGGAAAACGGTTGCTTGAACCACTACCCAAAACAAAGAGTGGTTTTTGGCCCTTTGCTACCGAACAGCAACATTGGCGACAACACAACATTCCACCAACAGGTGGGATAAGCAAAACGTATTTTGATCGTCAGTTGGGTGCTCAGTTCACAAATTCAGATATGCCTGAACATGTCTTTGAACAACGTTATCGTGATTTACAAAAAGTAAGTCAAGAAGAGCTTGGCGAGAATTGGTTATTACCACTTAGCACTGCAGATGCATATCATCTTCAACACATAAGAATACCCGCAACTGATGAACAGCGTGATTTTGATGAGTTGGTTTTGAGTCTGACAAAGATACTAATTGATTCTCTAAACGAAGCATATTTGAAAAAGATGATTCCTTTTGAGAAACGACAGGAATATAAAGAGAAAAGAGGCATGGCACTACTTGAAGCTGCTTTACATTTGAATAAAATTAAAGGGACAAACGAGCATGTTGATTTTCTCAAAAAACTTCAGAGTCTTCGTTCAAGTGGTAGTGCACATAGAAAGGGAGGTAAATACGAAAAAATTGCGAAGCACTTCGGAATAGAGAACAAAAGTCTCAGTGATGTTTTTATTGAAATTCTCAATAGTGCCACAAAAGTCTTGGATTTCTTTATTACGCTTGTGAAAAGTGGACAGATCCGTGAAATAGTTGAAAACAATCAGTTGGAAGCAGGTTATGCTGCTATGGGGGAGATGATTGGAATCGCCAATTCTGGTTCAACTGATGGTTCTGTCAATCACGATAATTTTATATTCAAAGAGCAGTCTAAAACATGATTTTTGTTGATACTGGTGCTTGGATTGCTCTCTTTAATCAAAGGGATCAATTTCATCACGATGCTGTGGTTGTGTTCAACGATTTGCAACAACAGCGAATGCGATTCCTTACTACTGATTATGTGATAGATGAAACCGTTACTCGTCTTAGATACGACACGAACCACACGCTTACAGTTGACTTCTTGAACCGTATCGAATTTCTGGAAGAAACAGAGATTTTGACCATCGCAAAAATTGACAAAAACGTATTTGAAGCAGCTAAAGGACTTTTCTGTCAGTATGACTCAGTACAACTATCCTTTACAGATTGCACCAGTTTTGAAATTTGCCGAGTTAATAACATAAGAGAAGCATTTGCGTTTGACCAACATTTTCCTATAATGGGAATTAATTTGCGGCAATAGTTAGTCGCGTTTTAATTCTGCAGCAGTAAAACAAAAGCATTGACTTTTGCATTAGATTATTGTTTAAACATTTTCTCACGATGCCATGCTAATGCTTCTTGAGCTGGATATAGTTCTTCCAGTTTAGGTAAAAGAATTCCCTTGCCATTGAGAGTAGTTAATTTCCATTCTGTAGGTCCTTTTTCTGTCATTAGGTCTGAGACAGTGATAATATAAGATTCGTCCACTGAAAACAAGTATCTATCAAACGCCCAATGGTGTAGTTTGCATAGCGAAATTCCATTTCGAACATCGTCATTGTTTGATTTATTGAACGGAATTATGTGTGCAGCTTCAGTAACACTTTCACCATTCAATGTTAAAATCTGCAACTTGCAGACAGCACAAGTATAGTCGTAAATCCTCATGATTGTGCGGCGAAAACCCGGTTCCCGAATCTTTTTTTCACTTTCAATTGGTTCCTCAAGTTCTGTTGAGAAATCGTGTTGAACATAATCCAATAGTTCCTTGCTAAAACCACTGATCTGTTGTTCTTCTGAAATAACACTTTGGATTTCATTCGTCAAACCGAGGAAATACTTGTCAATGAGCGTTTTTCGTAATATCTCTCTTTCCAAAGGTTGAATTAGTAGCGTAAAGAGTTCTTCATCAAGACTTGCATGTGATATCATCTTTCGTAGTTGAGGAAAAGTCTTTATTTGAGAAACGACTTCTAATGCTTTTTCATAACCAGGATTTGGGTGATGATGCCAAAAACTACGGCTCTTTAGGTGGAAGAAAGGTAAAGCAGGATTCGGTTTTCTATTTGTGACGCAATTCCAATACTTTAGAAATTTCTCAACTAAATGAGGCAATGGAGGGATTTTGTTAATTTCAATCTGTTCTTGCTCAATCATCTCAATAATTGTTAACAAGAGTACTGGTTGATGTGGTGCATTACCATGTGCCCTATCTATTCGTAAATTCCTAAACTCATTGATGTATTTTCTCAGGATATCTTCATTCATAATTCTTAAAATTTCAAATATTTCAGGAGTAAATTACCACAAGATGCAACCTACTTTCGCAGCAGCATTTTCCCAGTACCACTAAATTCTCCGGCAGAAAAGGTATAATAATACACGCCGCTTGCAACCGACTCGCCACTGTTATTACGGCCGTCCCAATACGCAGCGCGGGTCCGAGCATAATAGGTACCAGCAGATCGATGTCCAACATCTAATGTTTGGATAAGGTTGCCACGCATATCGTATATTGTTATTGTAACATCAGTGTCAGCCGCTAACTGATACGGAATCCATGTCTCTGGATTGAAAGGATTAGGATAATTCTTAAGGAGGCGCGCTTCAGTTGGAATCACAGATGCAAGGAGGTTTTCCAAAAAAGCAATTCCATTAACGATGGTAGTGTCTCTATCTGGCAATCGTCTTGCTTGATCAATCCACTGTTGTATGGTTTTAACATTGAATGTGTTGATCCGGTGCGTATAGGAAGGGGCTGCATCTGCTTCGGAGTTAAGTGCATTCACAACCAATAACAGATCAATAATATCTACAACACCATCCCTATTGACATCGGGATTCGGATTGACACTCCCGGTGATAGTTTTTCCGAAGTTGGCCGCAACAAGCACAAGATCGGTCGTATCAACTATACCGTCTCCGTTGATATCAGCGCGGTTTTCAACCGAAGCAGATTCGCCTGCTCTCAACACATATTCTTGACGTGTTATATTTCCGTATATATCTATAACTTGAAGTGCAATAGTATTTACCGGAAATATTGTTAATGAACCGATGTTGAATGTAACAGCTTTACTAATCGCATCAACTCGCTGACAACTATGCAGTTTTATACCACCAGACGGGTCGGCATTTGTGGTTGGTACAAACAACTGCACCTGATGTATACCGTCAAAATCGGTTATCTGAAATATGATTTTAAAACTCGTTGCATTTTGTGGATAGGTCTCTGACGTGAGCATTTGCACAGTCGTCGGATCGTTGAAAGAGAGTTTTTCAGTACTGAAAAAACGACTCACACTCAACCATTCTGTTGCACAATGAGAAAATTTATCAGGGGCATTCCCATAAGACATGATGTAACTTTCATCACGGAAATCGTGTTCTAAACCGAAGGCATGTCCAAGTTCGTGTGCAGCCACAATTGTTCCAACCTTACCATCAAAACACATTCCAGATGCGGGGACAATCGCGTAACCTCCTTGTGATTTAATCTGATGGTCTAAGCCATGCCAATTACTACCGCCAACCCCACACACGGCATTATGTTCAAGAGACTCCGTACTGACCTCTGCTACGATGAGATAAACATGTCTATCCATATCAAACAGAGCATCTATTTCGTTGCTAATCTTTTGAGTTGTATTCGTATGATAATAACTGTCGTTGAAATTCCCATTGACTCTATGAACGATAGTTTGTTCATTCTCATCTTTCTCAATAGAAAACGTCTTTCTCCCGAAGCCATTTGCTTCCATCTGGTCAGCGTATAAGGTTTGTACATCTTTGATCAAGTGATCAAGTTTTGTCCACATATCGGGTTGGATATTTCGATCGCGAGGAACAAAGTAGATAATCCGTAACAATGGCATTTGATCAGATTGAAAAGAGGAAACATCCCATAGCCGTAGCGTACCATCGCCACCACCACTGATGAGTGATGTTCCTTCAGGCGAAAATGCAGCAGCGTAAACCCACCCAACATGTCCTCGAAGTGTTGCTATATTTTCACCATTATGGAGTGACCACAGTTTTACGTCTTCATAGTCTACACTTACAATCTTACTGCTGTCAGGGGAAAAACTTAGGTCGGTGACAGTTGAGCTGGTCGGTAAAGTGCCAACCAGTTCCCAATTCGAGGTCTTCCATAACTTGACACTACCGTTATAGCCTGCACTTGCAAGTAATTGATTGTCGGAAGAAAACTCCAATGATGTAATCAAGTTAGCATCACCACGAAATTGGATGACTTCTTGTTGGTTATGAAGGTTTTGGACAACTATCTGTCCGTCAGTATCTCCGATTGCCAAGAACTTTCCATCAACCGAGAATGCGACAGCATAAATCCATTTGGAATGTCTAATCGTTTTGATTTCCCGCAAAGTGTGAATATCCCATAACTTTAGATGCCACCCAGCTGTAGCAAACATCTGTCCACCAGAAGAAAAACTGACAGTTTTGATCTGTGCCCTGTATCGGTCAGTAATATGAGACAGTGTCGTCAACGGTTTTTTGTTTGGAACATCCCAAATCTTTATAGTATAGTCATCACTACCACTTACAAGACGCGTGCCGTTAGGAGAAAAGGCAATTGAATTGACTGTTTTAGTATGACTCCCTAAAGTGTCTTCACTACCCTCAGCTAAGTTCCATAGTTTGATGGTGTTATCCCCACCAGCACTTGCAATTAGGGATGAATTGACGGGAGAATATGCAACTGCCTTGACACTTCCACCATGGGTTAATGTGGTATGTTCTTGTGGGTGAACAGTAAAAGGAAAGATAATGAGAAATGTAATTGAATATAATAAGTATCTAATATGCATGAGAGTTATTGGTACCTTTTATGATCTGCTGCTTCAACTATCTCTTTACCGAGTGATATATTCAGTTTTGAAGCACATTCTTGAAGTTGAGTGTTGATTGTATCTGGTATCTCAATGCCGTCCTTTAGGTGTTGTGAACG
This sequence comes from Candidatus Poribacteria bacterium, assembly GCA_012270795.1. Taxonomy (GTDB): domain Bacteria; phylum Poribacteria; class WGA-4E; order WGA-4E; family WGA-3G; genus MSPOR6. The sequence continues at coordinate 1,212 of JAAXHO010000186.1, read as the reverse complement.
GTAGCGGGATTCATAATCCCCAGGAACTAAGACTTCATCAAACCCGGGTGCAGGTGGCGTAGTTTTGACGACATCTAAAAATGCGCGTACCCCTCTCTGGTATTCATCAACTGGCGTAAAAGCATTGACATCAATCACTTGCATGTATATTCCACTCATCTGTCCGGTTTCAACATCAAACTCACCTGTCAAACCTCCCAGCAAACACGTAAACATTGATAATGCGTATCCTTTATGTTTGCCAAATGGGAGTAGTGCCCCGCCATCATAGAAATCAGAGGGTTTGACACTTGGTACGCCGTCTTTATCCAAAATGCATCCTTCCGGCAATTCAATATCTTTGCTGCGTGCAACCTGTATCTTGCCTTCCGCAATCATACTCGTAGCATAGTCTACGATAAAGGGTGAATCGTCCCCCGTTGGAACGCCGATGGCAATAGGATTAGTTCCAAATACTCCTTCTGCCCCACCAAACGGGACTACTGGTCCTATTTTCTTACCACCATTTCCAACGGTAATGAGACTCATGCAACCAGATGCAGCTGCGTCTTCTGCATACTCACCCGAACGTCCAATATGTCCCGTGTTGACTATGTTCACACAACAAGTAACTGCTTTCTTTGCTTTCATAATTGCCTTTCGTATAGCCAATCGCGAAACATAGTGTCCAAAGCAACCGTGTCCATCAAAACGTATAGTGTTGTCGGTTTCAGTGACCACTTCAGGTTCGGCAGAAGGTTTTATAGTTCCTTCTTCAATCCTTCTGATATAGGTTGGGATTCTTAGTACGCCGTGGGAATCGTGACCAGCTAAGTGTGCTTTGATGAGAATCTCCGCGACATCGTCAGCAATGTGTTGGGGAGTTCCCGCTCCGACAAAGATAGCACGTGCTATTGCATGTAGGTGATAGGTATGAAAATGATGCATTTTTTCCATATATATGTGTCCTTTGATACGAGGTTTATATGATGTTATATGATTTATGGAGTCTTTAATATTCTATGTGATATTCTGTTTTTGTCAAGAAAAACATGAAAACGTCTTTCTATTTACTTGACAAACAACGTTTGCAATGTTAAACTGTTTGCAATGTTAAACTTTAACACATAAGATATAACAAGAAAATGGGAGTAAAACATGATGAAAACAAAAAACCATTTCAAGCAAAAGGTATCTGCAGTTAACTTAATATAACGACTTGTGCTAATTACT
>JAAXHO010000285.1:12389-38903 GCA_012270795.1 Candidatus Poribacteria bacterium | reverse complement strand
TTGTATATTATGAATAGTAATTAGCATAAGTCGTAATATTAGTAAGTCTTCACATGGGGTTACCGCTATTTCAGGGGTGTCTGTTGGCACCTTTGAAAAAGGACCTGGTGGGCGCGCAAGGCAACCATCAGATACTGACCCGAAACTTTTTTATGAATTCGGTACGGATCCGACAGATGCATCGTGGCGGAATGTGAACAGAGTAGGCACTTGCACTGAGTTCACTGATGGCACATACTCTTGGAATGGTACTGGGACAATAACGATTCAAGGTGCGGATTGGATGAGCACCAGCAGCAGCACCACCGGTAGTAGCAATACGCAAACCGAAGGTGAAAGTAGTAGTGAGACTCAAGGGACGAGTAGCACGAGTGGTGCCGAACTTAGCACGGAAGGTGGCGCAATTACCGAGAGCACTACTAAGTCTAAGTCTGAGACAACAGGGACGCACACTGCCACATCCCAAACAACCAGCACTTCCCGTAGCAAAGGTGGAAGTTGGGACACCGCGGGGGTACCTCAACCTATTTCTGTCAGTGATGGAAGCGGGAATTGGATAATTAGCACCAGCACCACAAGTGCTTATGTATGTCCACAGCCATATTGTTTTGAGACCGTCAGTACAATGAATGAGCATCGTAGAGTTTGTGGGGATGTAACTGCTGCTACTTTTCCCAACGTCGTTAAAGGGTGCGGTCAGGTCTATTGGGTATGTCCAAATTCACCAAGTTGGTATGAAGTGCCAGAGAGACTTGCCAAATTTTACAGTAGTCTATCTGCTGGAGACAAGGTTCTTACACATCAGACGGTCGTAATCTGTCCACTTTATTCCCTTAAGTGGGGTATTAAAAAAGATTATTGTGGTTATTACTATCTCTTATGTAATTGGGGAGACTGTCCGCACGGCCTTAACGGAAAGAAAACGGGTTGTACAGATTGTTATGACGGCACCTCACATCATCATTTTGCACCAATAACAACAATGTAGTATTAAAAAGGGTTTAAACTTATTAGTAAGACAGAATAATACTTATAGTTTAGTTTTATATATCGCTTTAGCGTGCTGTGGTTATTGAACAATGAATAAACAGGTGGGTAGATATTTATTTGTGTTTGCCCACCTATTTATTTGCGATATTTATTGTATTTCTATTTGTGAGTTTTGGACATGTTGAAACACCTCACTAAGATATTTTCTCTGCGTAAAAAGTTTTTTATTTGGTTTCTGGTTTTTATCTGTGTTCTTGCGTTTTTGAGTTATTCTCGTTTTTTCTTTTTAGATGCGCAGTGGTCAAGCGATGAAATATTGTGGTTAAACCGGAGTTTAGGATTCATGGATGCTATCAGTCAAGGGGATTTTTCCAAGACTGTGGTTGCTTATCATCCGGGTGTTACGACGAATTGGATTGCGGGGCTTCGCGTTCTAACAAAAGAGACCGCTTTAAATGTTCCCAATGACACAGGCACGCGTGTTCATTCACCTTGTACGTTCACGTTGGTTAGTTGGCATCTTTGTTTTGGTCGGCATTGGTATAGCATGCCTTCTTGTCCATCAACTTTTTGGTCGTTGGATAGCGTTATGTAGTTTTGCTTTTCTTAGTTACTCCCCCTTCTTCTTAGCGCAAACTCGTCGTGTCCATACAGATGCACTTGCAACCGTTTTTATTCTCTTAACAGTTCTGCTTTTCCTGCCTTATTGTGAAAATCGAGAACGAACGCGTTATCTTCTCTTATCGGGTATTGCCTTTGGGTTAGCGGTTCTCAGCAAGAGTTACGCCCTCATCTTATGTGTATGGATACCGTTCTGTATCTTCCTTTATCGGAAATCAGAGGATGGGCAAGACAAGAAATCCTCAATACAAATTAGTGACTTGCTCTGTTTTGCCAATTTAACCTTACTCACAGTGCTTGTTGTTTGGCCTGTTTTTTGGACACTACAATTTGGTATTATGGGCGTATGTTTATTGGCGTTAACTTTTTTGCTATATCTATCCATAAGAAATGGACAATCCCCGATTCTGCTGATTGCAATAGGGGGTGTTGGATTGTTTGTTATCGGGGTCAGTGCCGTTAAGACTGTTTGGATTATCATAGATAGAGTCGGTTGGGCGATCATAATGCCGCACGAAGTAGAACACTTCTTTTTAGGTAAGGCTGTTCATGATCCTGGCGGACTTTTCTATATTTTCGCTCTCACGATTAAGAGTACACCCCTAGTGCTTCCGCTTGTATTGATAGGTTGTTTGCTCCTGTGGAAACGAAGGGACAATGCCACTGATACAGCGAAACAGTTCCGACTCATGCTTGCCTTTGTTAGTGCGGTGGTTTTATTCATAATATGCTTTTCATTAATAAGCAAAAAGTTTAGTCGGTATCTATTACCTGTCTTCCCGATTTTAGATATACTTGCAGCAGTGGGGTTGGTGGAGGGTATACGTTGGTGTTTTGAAAGGTTTAGGATAGATGCAACTAACGTCAAACGCGCATTTGTAGGTGTGGTCTGTCTCTGTTTTTTAATGATACAGGTACTACCTGTTTTTGCGTTGCATCCCTATTACGGGACCTATTACAATCCGTTGTGGAAGTTTGCGGACATCACAAAAATAACGACTGTTGGGGATGCTTCTGGATTGGATATCGCTGCACTCTATCTCAATCAAAAACCGAATGCAGATAAGATGCAGGTGCAGATTTCACCGTTAGCGACAGAATATTTCAGTTATTATTTTCATGGTCATGCCTATCGCGCAGATAGACGTACGGTAGAAAAACCTGCCTACGAAGTTGTCTACATACGTGATTCACAAATTGGACGTGTTCCGCAAACAGGCACACTAAACGGTGAGCTTGAAAAGGTTATCACTCTCAATGGTATTGATCATGTTTGGATTTATCGGATAGGAGAACAGTGAAGACTTTATCAGTCATTATACCTGCCTATAACGAAGCGGAGTCTCTCCCTATTTTATTAGAGAAGCTTCAGGTTGTTTTTAGAAATAACGGGTATACGGGCGAAGTTATCATTATCAACGATGGCAGCACGGATGCAACGACTGCGGAGGCACTTACCACAGGTTTTCAAAAAGCCTCAGGTGATATTGTTATTACAATGGATGCTGATGGACAGGATGACCCATCCGAAATCCCAAAGTTGATTGCAGTACTTGAACAAGAAAACGTAGACCTTGTTTCCGGATGGAAATATCCACGCAAGGATCCGATTGAAAAACGTATGTTTTCGTTTGTCTTTAACCGTGTCACTTCAATGCTAACAGGTGTCAAGCTTCATGATATAAATTGCGGTTTTAAAGCGTATCGTTCCGAAGTTATTAAGGAACTTCAGCTCTACGGTGAACTCCATAGGTATATCCCAATTTTTGCACATGCGGCAGGATTTTTAGTTAGTGAAGTTAAGGTCAAACATCATCCTCGGCAGTTTGGCGTGTCTAAGTATGGTCTCAAACGTATTCCGAAAGGTTTTTTTGATTTACTCACGGTGCTTTTTCTCACAAGATACAAAAAACGGCCGATGCATTTTTTTGCTGGTATCGGAAGTCTGTTCGGGTTCTGCGGCATCGCTGTGTTTGTAGGACTGACCATTGGACATTTTTTCACTAACACAGAACGTTCTCTTATGCCGTTTTGGTTGTCAGGTGGTCTCTGCATCGTCACCAGTTTCATGCTGTTTTCAGTCGGCCTCTTAGGTGAGTTGATTGTCGCCTTTTTCAATCAACGTGGTAAGTCATGAAAACCTTGCGCCAATACCTTGGTATTCTGATTGCAGCGATATTACTCTTTTTTCTTATCAAACCCTTTGTTCAGACACATTCCGAACATGTCGGGATAGAAACAACACTCGGTGGACTCATTGTCATGCCGTTGGTCTTTTCAAAAAGACTACAAGATACTATACAGGTCCTCATTAGCAAAATATCGGGACACGTGGTACTTCTTACTTTAGCATGCCTCGGTATCTTGGCATGCCTTGTGTTTTTGATTCCATCAGTGTCAAAACACGTGCAGCAATTCCAAAAAGTACTTCGTGAAACAGGTATACCACTTTTTCAAAAGTCGTTTCGGAAGCAGTGGGTTTACATCTTTACCGGGCAGGTTCTGCTGTGGTTCTGCCAAGTCTTTGCCTTTTTTCTATTTGTCAAAAGCCTTGTTTTCGTGCAATGGAATGACTTTGGCATTTTCTCTACCTGCTACGCCTTCGCCTGGCTTGTCGGTTTCTTAAGTTTCCTTACTCCCGGTGGTTTAGGGGTGCGGGAAGGGCTGCTTGGATTGTTATTAGCAAACTATATGCCTACCTCACAAGCAACCCTCATTGCCCTATTGTGTCGCGTCTGGATGTTGTCTGCCGAAATTGTTTTAGCTGGAGTTGTTTTTTTCCACCAACTGCATTCAGACAAAGTTAAATAATACTATGGCAAATCCAATTTTGCCCTTGCATTCAAACTGTGATTGATTTATACTCAAACACATCACCTTCATAAAGAAAGGAAGTAAAACAGTGCGAGTATTGATCATGTCGGATATGGAAGGCGTAAGCGGCATCGTTGTGTGGGATCAAGTTGATGGCGGTGCTGCGATGTTTGAAGAGGGCAGACTTCTCTACACAGAAGAGATCAACGCTGCCGTGCGCGGAGCAAAATCTGCCGGTGCCACAGAGATAGTCGTTGTCGATTGCCATGGTGCAGGGAAAGGTTGGACATTTAATTCGCTTATACCAGAAAAAATCCATCCCGAATGTGAATGGGTCGCACACCACGGCTGGGGACGATTTGACGATATGTGGAAAGATGGATGTGACGCGTGTTTGCTTATCGGAATGCATGCGCGAAACAACACTCCTGACGGCGTGCTATGCCATACAATTTCTACTGTTCAATATAGAAACCTTTGGTTCAACGATGATCTTGTTGGAGAAACAGGTGTAAACGCTGCACTCAATGGACATTACGGTGTTCCGATCGCGCTTGTCACTGGAGACGCTGCTGTGTGCAGAGAAGCGAAAGAACTACTCGGTGATGACTTGCCAACACTTGCTGTCAAGAAGGGACTTAGCAAATACAGTGCAAGACAAATCCCACCCGTGCGTGCTCGCAAACTGATAGAAGATGCAACCAAAGAAGCACTCTCAGATTTAACGCGGGCACGTCCGTACATTCCTTCCAAACCGACAACAATTAAGATTGAAGTGTCCACTGTAGATAAACTCGCGGGCTTCAAAGGGAGACCGGGTATTGAAATAACAGGACCCGTCACCGTAGAAAGTCAAGCAAAAGATTGGATGACAGCCTGGAACCAGTTCTGGCCCTATACTTAGGATTCTTTAAGGACATCCAGTTGATCGCCTGCAGCGTCTTTGCGTTCCAACAGTTCTACTTCGTAGCCATCTGGGTCTGTGATGAACGCCATTTTCATACCGCCGGATGTGAACTGCTTGCGCCACTCGTCAGGCCAGATTTCCAAACCTGCTTTCTCCAAACCGTCGCAAAATTCGACGAGATCGGGAACACCGATAGCAAAATGCATCAAGTCTTCCTGAACTTGCAGATCATAATCAGGGGAATAGGTTAACTCCAGTGTGTGTGCGTTGCCTGGTAACTCCAGATGTACGATTTGGTTGCCTGCGGGGGATTTGTCACTCTTGCTCCGAACTTTGAATCCTAAATGATCACAATACCAATTTATAGATTTGTCAAGATCGCTGACGCGAACCCGTGTATGTAAGAATACTGCCATATTCATCTCCTTCATGTTTATGATGTATCAAAAGTCAAATAATACGTTTAGAGATAATAACATACTCTCACAATTTTAGCAAGTGGAATACTTATACGGGGGTGTGTAAAGTTTTTGTCACTATAAGTGTCAATTTAGGGATTTCATATTTCCTTTGCGTGCGGAATCGCGGAAGGCACAGAATTCACGTAATACGCGGAAAAGGCACCCCATGAACATTTATTGCAAAAGATAATCCATAACTAAGCAAGACGATCCGTGGCAGCGGTCTTTTCTGTGTTTTCCGCGCCCTCCGTGCCTTCCGCGATTCCGCACGCATTCCGCGATTCTGCCTGCCAAAAACTTTACACACCCCTATAAAAGCAGGTTTATTTAGTTTTAGGTTTTTCTTGCGAAATTTTAACACCTGCTTATACCTAGGCCGGTAGGTGCGGTTTCCTAACCGCACCGAATTTGGATCAAAAACCTTTATAGTGACTTATTACTATAGGATGCGGCCGAATACGCGTGTGGTATTCTGCATTGGTTAGGAAACCGCACCTACCGGCCTGTGGCATTAACTTTGAGTAAATCTCCATAACGGAAAACTTTAAAACTGAATAACCCTGACTTAGCAGGGATGTAAAGTTTTTGTGCATTACATTTTTTGTTTATTTTTTTGTTGAATTAATGAGATTATACATACAATTTTTTGATAACTAAAATTTTGTAAAACATACCACGTGGTATGAAATAACATACCGTGGTATGTTTTGCAAAATGGCTTTTATCCCAGTCGTAGCAAGGTCTGACAGGGTTTTTTTCGAAAACGTAAATTTTTTTCAGTTTTTTCATTTTTCAGGTTTTTGGAACAGTTTTTTCTCGGGAAATTTTCCTCATTTTAAGGTGTTTTTTAATTTTCATAGTAATATTATACATTATGTGGTGTTAGGATGCTTTGTTTTATTGTGTTTGTTTATTGGGATTTCCAATATATATCCAATGGCTTTCAGCAGTCGGCTATCGGCTGAAAGCGCGGATTTGGGTGCGGAATCGCGGAGGGCGCGGTGTTTGCGGAATCGCGGAAGGCACGGAGTACGCGGAAGACACAGAAAAGACACCCGCATCATGATTGTTTGCTAAGAATAACCATTATCCTTATCAAGCCGTTTTATTGTGGGTATCTTTTCTGTGTTTTCCGCGAAATCCGCGATTCCGTGCCTACCAGAATCGCCACATGCCAATAACTTTACACACCCCTTATACGGCCAGAGGCATTCAATTGTCAATTAAGCACAAATTCTAACTTATGTTTCTTAAGGTAGGAGCGATCTCTGGTCGCGACCAAAGGTCGCTCCTACAGAATATGGGGAAAATCGGGGTTAGAAACCCCCTCCAACGACATAACCCGAGAATTGAATGCCGCTGATATATTTAGGAGTATTTGTTTTACTCGTTATTAAAAATGGTATCTATGTCTAAAATCCCATGGACAGCAACTTGGGGCAAGATAACGGAAATACGTGACTTGCATATTTTTTCCTTGCAAGTTTCTACATATTTAAGATATACTTTATCAATAAAATGACACACAAACGCAACAAGGTCGACAAAACCTTACTTCACTAAATTAAGGCAAGTTTACATGCTCTTTAATTTTGCAAATGTTCTAATCTTTTTAGTTGTAGGATGTTTGTTCGTCATCCTAAACCTAACGGTTTCACGCCTCCTACATACAAAATTGTTTTCAGGTGAAAAGTACATTCCCTACGAATGCGGGGAAGACCCGATTGGCGACACACGGATCAAGTTCAACACCCGTTTTTATGTCATTGCCCTCATATTCCTAATCTTTGACGTTGAAGTGGTATTCTTGCTTCCGTGGGCAGTTGTTTTTAGAGATTTGGGACTCTTTGCATTTGTGGAAATGCTTGTTTTCATTGCTATTCTATTAGTCGGTCTTGCTTATGTCTGGGCAAAAGGTGACCTTGAGTGGATCCGTTCTACACACTTAGAGGTACAGTCCTTCCGAAGGGAGGAAAGTTATGATAATTGATGAGAAATTAGACAAAAACATTATAGTGACCTCAGTGGATGCTGTTGCGAACTGGGCGCGTTCCTCTGCACTTTGGCCGATGACCTTCGGTTTGGCTTGCTGTGCAATTGAGTTCATGGCAACTGCCGCTTCAAACTACGATTTAGATAGATTCGGTGCTGGTGTCCCACGCGCAACTCCCCGACAATCTGACTTAATGGTTATCTCCGGTACAGTGACGCTGAAAATGGCAACACGAATCAAACGCCTTTATGAACAGATGCCCGAACCGAAATATGTCATCTCAATGGGCAGCTGCGCAACAAGTGGTGGTCCATACTGGCAACACGGGTACCACGTGCTTAAAGGTGTAGACAGGATTATCCCTGTTGATGTATATGTTCCCGGTTGTCCGCCGCGCCCAGAAGCTCTTATTGAAGGTTTACTGAAACTGCAAGAGAAAATCAAAACACAAACCGTTGCAAAACGCACAAATGTTCCATTCCTAAAAAGACTATTCACCAAAACGGAATGGTACGAACTTGAAAAAACTGAAGCTACCGATGAAAAAGAAACTGCAGATACTGAGGCTTTGGAAGACGAAAACGAAGTGCAAACCGCATAAAAAAACGCTATCCCATTTGGAGAAGAATAATACGTGAACCCAGAAGAAATCTATAAAACCCTTATTGACAGGTTCGGTGACGCTGTCCTCGGTTTTGATTTTGAACTCGTTGGAGATCCAAACATTCAAATCGCTCCCGCAGCTATTGCCGCCGTTTGTCAATACCTCGCTGAAACCGACTCATTGGCATTCAATTCTTTGATGTGTCTAAGCGGCGTTGATTTGGGAGCAAAGGACGAAGAATTCTCGGTTGTATATCATCTCCACTCCTTACGATATCTGCACAGTGTCGTTTTGAAGACATCAATGCCAAAAACAGACCCACATCTTCCGACTGTTTCACACATCTGGAAAACTGCGGATTGGCACGAACGCGAAACTTATGACCTGTACGGTATTTTCTTTGAAGGACATACCGATCTACGCCGTATCTTACTTCCTGATGATTGGGAGGGGTACCCGTTGCGAAAAGATTATATGGAACCTGATTTTTATCGGGGTATGCGTGTTCCTTATTAAAAAACAGCAATAGTAGTATTATTCTATAAAAAAATATCAGAGACATAAATAGACCAGCATAGTCAGTTCTATGGAAAGCATACAACAAACCGAATCAAAGATTATTGAACTCAAACCCTTCACGGATGAGATGATAGTTAATATGGGACCTCAGCATCCAAGTACACACGGGGTGTTACGTCTTGAATTAAGACTGGATGGCGAGGTTGTGCGGGAAGCCATTCCACATATTGGGTATCTACACCGTTGTTTTGAGAAACACTCCGAGAATCTCTCTTACCCGCAAATCATTCCCTTTACTGACAGAATGGATTATGTTGCTGCGATGAACCAAAATTGGGGGTTTTGCCTAGCTGTTGAGAAGTTGCTTGAAGCAGATGAAAAAAAAGATTTTGAAGTTCCAGAACGAGCAGAATATCTGCGGGTACTTATCTGCGAATTAAATCGGATTGCAAGCCACCTCCTGTCTTTCGGCACTTACGGCATGGACATCGGGGCATTTACACCGTTTCTCTACGCTTTTCGGGATCGTGAACGACTTCTGTTGCTATTTGAAAAAATATGTGGTGCACGACTCACATATAATTATATTCGTATCGGTGGTGTCTCTGAAATCATCCCAATGGAGCCCGGTTCCGTAGATGAGCAAAATTATTTAGATGAGGTTAAAGAATTTCTCGACTATTTTGAACCGAAGATTGACGAATATAACGACTTATTGACGGCAAACAGCATCTTCTCTGAACGGACAATGGGTGTCGCTGTAATGTCCGAAGAGATGGCAATCAGTTACGGAGCTACCGGTCCGAACCTTCGCGGTTCAGGTGTTGATTGGGATTTACGGCGGGACGAACCCTATTCTATCTATGACCGATTTGACTTTGATGTGCCTGTTGCAAAAGATATTCCGGAATTAGGGGCTCTTGTCGGGGACTGCTGGAGTCGTTACAAAATACGCATGGATGAAATGAAAGAATCTGTTAAAATTGTCCGACAAATATTAGCGGAGGGTCTACCTGACGGTCCTGTTATGGCAGAAATGAAGGCTGTCCGTCCACCAAAAGGCGAAATCTATTTCCGCAGTGAAGCACCACGTGGTGAACTCGGATTTTACATCGTCAGTGACGGTACACCGAAGCCAGTACGCGTCAAGGGACGTTCCCCATGTTTCAGTGCATTGAGTGCACTGCAAGAACTGAGTCGTGGTTTAATGGTTGCAGATATTATCGCTATTATCGGAAGCATTGATATTGTGATGGGTGAAGTTGATCGTTAGTAAATCAGTGACGACAAAAGATTAACTTGTGTTTTAGGAGATTTGATGCCAGATTTTTTTTCTGAAGGTTTCTTTCCCAATATAAACTTGCAAGACAGTTCCAATTGGGCAACGGATTTTGTCCAACGTGAAATCATTCCACGATTTCCAGATTTTCCTGTGGAATTGGGTTCTGTCCTTGTCATGTTAGCATGTGCGGGTATTTTCGTCGCTGTTGTCCCCTTACTGCCTTTGGTTCTGGTATTGGCAGAACGAAAGGTTGCCGCACGTTTTCAGAACCGAACAGGTCCGATGCGCGTTGGCCCCTGGGGAACATTACAAACATTAGCAGACGGGATAAAACTCATCTTCAAAGAGGACTACATCCCCCCACAAGGCGATAAACTCCTTTTCCTACTTGCTCCTTATATCATATTTGCATGTTCATTCGCTGTATTCGCTGCAATACCGTTCGGTCAGAACATCTTAGTAAGCGACTTTAATATTGGTATCTTCTATATTATGGCGATCTCATCTGTCATTGTCATGGGCGTGATTATGGCAGGTTGGTCATCAAATAGCAAATGGTCTCTTTTAGGTTCATTACGTTCTGCAGCACAAATTGTTAGTTATGAAATCCCACTCGGTCTCTCTATATTGACTATTGTAATGCTCGTAGGAAATTTGAGTATGAGAGAAATTGTAGGGAGTCAAGATGGCGGTATTTTCACATGGCTCATTTTTCGGTCACCATTTACCTTTATTGCATTCTTTATCTTCTTTATATCTGCTATTGCTGAGGTGAACCGAACACCATTTGATCTGCCAGAAGCCGAGTCGGAGATTGTTGCAGGATTCCATACCGAATATAGTGGGATGCGTTTTGCCCTCTTCTTCATCGCTGAATACGCGAATATGTTTGCGGTAAGTGCAATCGGTGTAACACTGTTCCTCGGTGGATATGAAGGCATCTTACCAGGGTACGATTTCCTCGGTGGGTTACCAGGATTTGTTATAAAGTCATTAGGACTTGTCTTCGTCATGATGTGGTTGAGATGGACACTGCCACGTCTGCGCGTCGACCAACTTATGAATCTGTGCTGGAAATACTTTATCCCAATTTCATTCTTTAATATCTTAGGTACAGGTGTTTGGGGATTAATTTTTAAGAACGATGATGTTTGGAGCATCGGAATCAGTTGTGCAATTATCTATGTGGGACTCATCGGTGCTTATGCAGTTGCTGGAAGGAATATGGCACGAAAACCTGAGCCACAACCGAGTTCAGTTTAATGCGGAATCAACAATAAATACATTAGTTTTTATGGAGTGAAGTTGCTGAACAAATTCAGGTGAACGTTATGAAAACTGCAAAAATTGTTTGGAATGTTGTGAAAACTGACCACAAACTTCAATGGATGCTTGCCGCAATGTTTCTGATGTTGTTAGGACTTTTCATAATGTTCTTCGGTAAGTCAATTGGTTTGGAAACCAATACAAAAAATGTAATTACATGCGGATTGTTCGGGATCGGTTGCTTAATTTCCTTTTTTGCCATTGAAAAAGAAAAAAGTAAATATTTTTACCTGTTTTTTGGTGGATTTTTTAGTGCATTATTCATCATTTCTCTTGGCGATCTATTAGGTTAAAGTTGGGAGTCAACATCTTTAGTGGTAGCAAACTCAAGTCTTACAAATGATTATTTGCATGAAAACGGAAGTGAACAATGAGCACGTTGATGGAAACTTTGGGAATAACAAAAGAAGACAAATATACTCGATTTGCGTTTAATTTATTCAAAATCCTAATTTCAAAATCCTAATGTTGATACTCGTCAATGTGGATATTTTCATTATTGGACGTGGTATAGATACGCGTTGGTTACCTGCTGTAGGATTTGGTTTAGGACTTGGTTTGACATGTTTTGGTTTCTGGACATACAGGGAGTTTAAATCATATACAGGGTTGAATGTCGCTCAACGAGAAATTGTTGCAGTTATATCCGGGTTATTACTTTGCAATCTCGGTTTTGTGTTTTTAGTCGCAAGCAATTCTTTGGCTTTAGTACTAAATATTGATTGGTTACATGGATTAAGATTTATTTCAGCTTTTCTATTGTTTTGGTTTGGTTTCTGGATTATCACACTTTTTAGTGAAGTGTTTAATGACTTTCGTTTATGGAAGTACATAGGTTTAGGAGTAAATGGTTTACTACTTGTCTTTGTTGTTGTTAAACTATTCTTCGGATTTGGATAGTACTAAGTATCTGGGGTGTGACACAACTACAGAAATAAAAATGAATAATCATCGTGGACAGATACCTACGCAACATTGCGGGGATACACGGTCGTAGGAAGGAATCATGCGTGATAACCTGAGCCACAAACGAGCTCTGCCTAACGGAGAAAATAATGAATACTGTTATGAGCGTTTTGAAACGCACGAAACAAGAAACTACTCTCATCTTAGATAGAATAGGATTTTCGTTGCTAATAACCGGGTGGCTAGTTCTGGACTTCGGTAATTTGATAGGATGGACACTGAGTACGCGGTGTATAATCGGAGTCTTATTGGCCTCTGGCGGCTGTTGGTTATGTACTTGGGCAAGAGACTGTGACAAGTTCCTTCTGTTTTTTACTGGCTTTTTTAGTGCCCTATTATTCGTCGTGGTTTCTAAATTGGAAGGTGTTTGGTAAACTGACTTAAGTTTGTAGGTTGGGTAGAGCGTAAGCGAAACCCAACATGTAAGCATTAAAACCTAATCTTGTCGGGTTTCGTCCACTCTACCCGACCTACAATTACAATATCGGGATGGACAGACGACTAGGCGTTATTTGGACAGTCAAGTGCTGGAGGTATAATCAAAATGGATAAATACATACGCAACATATACAAAGGGGTTTACACCGTTCTCGTTGGGATGCGGATTACAATTCGCCAGTTCTTTGAACCCAACGTCACGCACCAGTATCCCTACGAACACGATTTTGAGAAGAAGCAGAACGTCCGAGAGATTCCGAAAGGGTATCGTGGTCAACTCTACAATCGGATTGAGGATTGCATCGGATGCAAAAAATGTGAGATGATCTGTCCTGTGGATTGTATAACAATTACTGGTACAAAACTCCCCAAAGGTGAACAACTCTGGGACAGCATGAACGTTGTGCATCTCAAGGATGGACGCGAAATCATCGGCATCATTGAAGGCGACGACAAAAAGATAATGTCAGAAGACTCAATGACAATTACAAATATTACGACCAGATTAGGACCGCAGGAGGTCGTTGATCGTGTGGAAGCATCAGAAGATGAAAGCAGGACACAGACCGTTGCTGTAGATGAAGTGTCTCGCGTCGTCACCCGCAACCCCGTTGTTTTCTACCTTGACCAGTTTGATATTGATATGTCCCTCTGTATGTATTGTGGCCTTTGCACAGAAGTGTGCCCCACCCAATGCCTTGTGATGAAGGATTCTTTGGAAGGAATTGAATACTCAAGTTTTGACCGCACAGACTTAATCTTTGAGTTTGACAAGCAAGAAATGTACGATAAAGGCGAAGATGCAGATAACACAGAAGCTGCAGATTAGAGAAATTATAAATGGAATTTACACTTAAAACATTTATCTTTTACGGATTCGCACTCATAACAATTGCCTCAGCATTCGCTGTCGTCACTGTTCGTAACATCGTTCACGCGGCGTTTGCACTAATGGTTACGCTGTTTGGGGTAGCAGGATTATATGTGTTTCTACAAGCAGACTTCCTTGCAGCAACACAGGTGATTGTCTATGTCGGTGGTATTCTGGTGCTTATTCTATTCGGTGTTATGATGACAAGTGGACGGTTAGAGATGCGTATCCACATTGAACGCGGTCAACTCCTATTAGGCGGTGGAATTTCACTTGCACTACTCATGCTGTTGCTAACGGTCATTGCAAATACGCCCGGTTGGAAAAATCTCACGGATGATGGAACACCGCTCCCTCCGACAACTGAAAGTATCGGTAATCTGATCCTGGGGGAAAAGTTTTTGTTGCCGTTTGAAGTCGTCTCTGTTCTGCTGTTAGTTGCACTAATCGGTGCTGCACTTATTTCTCGCAAGGAGGTCCGGGACTAATCCCCTATGCCTTTAGGATAGTTCGTAGGTTGGGTAGAGCGTAAGCGAAACCCAACGCTTAGGATAAAAAAATGAGTCTACAACACTATTTAGTCATCAGTTCTATTTTATTTACACTCGGTATTTTTGCAGTATTGACGCGTCGAAATGCTATCAGCATTCTGATGGGCATTGAACTTATTCTCAATTCATGTAATCTCAATTTCGCAGCGTTTTCACGTTTTGTTACGCCGCCTGAAAATATTGATGGACAAATAATCGCAATCTTTGGTATTGTCCTCGCTGCTGCTGAAGCAGCAGTTTTTCTCGCAATCATTCTCGCAATCTACCGTGAATTCGGTAGCATACGTCCAGATGAAGTGGATACCTTGAAAGGTTAAAAAAGTTACAAATATGGTCGTCTCCTTAATTAGTATCATCCTACTTGCTCCACTTGCAGCTTTTGTAATCTTTGCATTACTGGGTTTAGCAAAACGGAGTTTCCCACGACAAGACCTGTTATCAACCTTAGCAATGCTTGTTGCCCTCGGCTGTTCTCTCTATCTAATAAAAGAGATAGTACCCAAACCGGACCCACATACTGTTGAATGGATTTCTCTCGGCAACATCACCTTATCAATGGGGTTTTACCTTGACAGTGTTACCGTGATAATGCTTATTGTCGTCACGCTGGTCAGTAGTCTTGTGCATATTTTCTCTATAGGATATATGCATGGGGATCCGAGGTATCCACGGTTTTTCGCCTATCTTTCACTTTTCTCCTTTTCAATGCTGTTTCTGGTGGTCTCTGATAACCTACTTGGTATCTACATCGGTTGGGAACTTGTCGGTCTCTGCTCCTATCTGCTCATCGGTTTCTGGTTTGAAAAGGACTCCGCTGCGAATGCGTGTAAGAAAGCATTCTTGACAACACGCGTCGGTGATGTCGGCATGTTCATCGGCATGATGATGTTGTTTACCAAATTCAACACGCTCTCGCTTTACGATGGAGCGCAAGAAGGTATCTTTACGCAAGCAGCAGCACAATTAACAACTGGAGATATGGTCTGGCTTTCCATTGCGGGTATTCTCATCTTTTGTGGTGCTATCGGTAAATCTGCACAGATGCCACTGCACACATGGCTGCCCGATGCAATGGAAGGTCCTACCCCTGTTAGTGCGTTAATCCATGCTGCGACGATGGTTGCTGCGGGTGTCTATCTTACCGCTCGAATGTTCCCTATTTTGACAGCAACCTCCTCTCTGGTCATTGCTTATGTTGGAGGTATTACCGCTATCGTCGCCGCGACCATAGCCATCGTTCGATTCGATATAAAGCGAGTTTTGGCGTACTCTACAATTAGCCAATTGGGATATATGATGCTGGCAATTGGTGCTGGCAGTTATGTCGCAGGTCTTTTCCACCTTACCACGCACGCGTTTTTCAAAGCGTTGCTGTTTCTCGGTTCTGGGAGTGTTATTCATGCTTTCCACGCAATGCATGCCCATCATGATGAGGATCACACTGACGAAGCAGCACATGAACATGATAACCACGGTTTGGTTCATGAACACGGCTCTGAAATTCCGCCAGACCAAGATATGCGCAACATGGGCGGTCTCCGCAAAAAAATGCCAATTACCTTTATTACTATGCTCATCGCAACCTTGTCTATCTCTGGCGTTCCCTTCATCTTTTCAGGGTTCTGGAGTAAAGATAAGATATTAGGTGGTGTGCTCGGACGGGCAATGGAATGGAACTCAGGGCATCATTATATTCTGTTCGTGATAGCACTTTGCGCCGCAGGAATTACAGCGTTCTATATGTTCCGTCTGATATTCATGACATTCTTCGGTGAACCGCGCAATCAAGAAATGCACAATATGGCACACGAATCCCCGTGGACAATGACAGTACCACTTATCGTTTTGGCAGCCTTGAGTTTCCCTGCCGTCAACCATCTCTGGTTCAACAAAAACAATTTTAAACCACCGGATCAACCCCATATTCAGGCACCGCAACATGCTTATGTTTCGCCTGACACCAAAATCGCCTTCTCACTCTTTGGATTATCCGAAGCAGAAGCAGCTGAAGAAGAGGGCGGAAAAGACACAGAACAGGCTGATAAAGCACATCACGCCCACGAGGTTGCACATAATATCGCTATGGTACTGTCTATCATTGTCGCAGGTTTAGGAATACTGCTCTCATGGTTGTTCTATCATAGACGAAGGTTCTCTGCCGAATCTGTTGCAACAACATTCCGACCGGCCTACAATCTATTTTGGAACAAATACTATTTTGACGAATTTTACGATGGGGTGTTAGTTGCACTGACGGTCTGGAAGTCCCGGCTTTTTGCAAAATTTGACCTTTCTATTATTGATGGTATCGTCAACGGTGTCGCAACGATAACACGGAAAATATTCGCAGCATTTATCGGATTTTTTGATAACCGTATTGTTGATGGCATCGTCAACCGTGTCGCAGAGGTAACATGGGCCGCTGGCGGCAGAATTCGCAGAATACAAACAGGAGCAATACAAACATATCTCTTCGTTGTTCTCGGAGGGATCGTATTGATAATTCTGATTTTCCGGGCATTGTAGTTAAAACCCATAAAATACTGTCCTGATGGGATAAGGAGGATTCCCACTAAATGTTATTGTCTCTAATAATTTTTGTCCCCCTGCTTGGGATGATCGTTGTCTTACTCTTACCACGTGACTCTGAGGAACTTATCAAACGCGTCACGCTCGCTTTTACGCTTATTCCACTTGCGCTCGCGGTGTACTTATTCATAGCTTACGACAGGTCAGATGCAGGCACACAGCACGCTGTTAGTGTTCCTTGGATTGAGACATTTCATATTAATTATCACGTCGGTATTGACGGTCTAAGCGTAACACTCATGCTTCTTACTGCCCTTTTGGGACCAATCTGTGTACTTGCATCATGGCGGAACATAGAAAAAGGTATTAAGGCATATATGGCACTGTTCCTGTTGCTTGAAACAGGGATGTTGGGTTTTTTCGCTGCGTTGGATCTATTCCTGTTCTTTGTTTTCTTTGAACTTACCCTATTGCCGATGTATTTCCTGATCGGTGTGTGGGGCGGACCGCGCAGAGAATATGCTGCAATTAAATTCTTCCTCTATACACTGTTTGGCAGTGTACTCATGCTGGTTGCATTGATTGCAGTATATCTTAACAGTAGTATTATTCCAGAAGAACGGACATTTGACATTCCAACTCTTATCAGTTTGGCTGGAGAAACCGAACATGCACTGGCTGATCCAACTTTCCAAATATGGGTTTTTCTCGGTTTCTTTATCGGATTTGCCGTTAAAGTGCCAATTTTTCCCTTCCATACATGGCTCCCCGATGCACACGTAGAAGCACCTACAGCGATTAGCGTTATCCTTGCGGGTGTCCTTTTAAAGATGGGAACTTACGGACTGGTGCGGATTAACATGGCAATGTTCCCAGAAGGCATGGCATTTTTCACAGAAGTGACAGAGGAAACAGGTCTTTGGGGTTATAGTTTGGCACTGCTCGGGTTTGTTAATATTGTATATGGTTCCTTCTGTGCGTTGGCACAAACTGATTTCAAGAAACTTGTCGCATATTCCAGTATCGGACACATGGGATTTGTTATCTTAGGACTCGCCGCTCGAAATACTATGGGGGTTAACGGTGCCATCCTACAGATGTTCAATCACGGTGTCATCAGTGCAATGCTCTTCCTACTTGTCGGTGTCCTCTATGACCGTGCACACCATCGTGAAATTAACGGGTTTGGTGGTCTCGGAAATAGGATGCCAATTTATATGGGTATCACAACCCTGGCATTTATGGCATCTCTGGGATTGCCCGGTTTGAGTGGATTTTGGGGCGAAGCACTCTCTTTGTTTGGGGCTTTTCAAGAATTTGAAATATTGGCTATCCTATCTACAATCGGTATTGTGGTTGGTGCGGCATATTTCCTCTGGACACTTCAAAGAGTCTTCCTCGGAAAACTCAATCCCAAATATGAAGAACTGCCTGAAATAAATAAACGTGAAATCCTGACTTTGGTACCACTCGGAATTCTTACCATTGTTCTCGGTGTATGGCCCAACTTTGCTCTTGATATGTTCAGAGAATCCGTAGCTGAACTCACCAAACTCATGGGCACATTCCAAGCAGGTTTATAGGAGGAAGGTGTGAAACCATTAGAAAATATACCAAGTCTTGCTTATTTCACGCCAGAGATACTCCTTGTCATCTTCGCTGCTGCGGTCATTATCCTTGACCTACTCGTAAAAAATCGGGAAAGTCAAAAGGTCGCGTACCTTGCCCTAATAGGACTTGGAAGTGCCTTAGTCGCAATCATCGTTACCAATTCTATTTCTGCCAGCAGTGAACCGGTCCCCCTATTTTGGGGCATGATTCAGTTGGATGGGTTCGCCGTATTTTTCAAGATTCTCCTGCTACTTGCAACCGCTGCAACGATCCTTTTCTCACTCCGATCCGAGGAACTTGATGCAAAATTGAAAGGCGAATACTACGCTTTACTGTTAGCCGTTACCTTTGGCATGTTTCTTATGGCATCGTCAACCAATCTGTTGATGATATTCATTGCGTTGGAAACTGTCAGTCTTACCTCTTACATTCTCGCTGGGTTTTTGACGCATAGTCCGCGTTCAAGCGAAGCAGCATTCAAATACATCACCTATGGTGCAGTGGCATCTGGAACAATGCTTTTTGGTTTGTCCCTATTATTCGGTATGACAGGAACAGGCGACCTCTCAGAAATTAGCGACCAGCTCGTTATACTACTGGCTCCAGAACAGGAGACACCACTTGTGACACCACTTGCATTGCTAATTTCAATTACTTTCATTCTTGCAGGTATAGGTTATAAAATTGCTTCCGTTCCCTTCCACATGTGGTCACCAGATGTCTACGAAGGCGCGCCTATTCCGATAACTGCGTTTCTCTCTGTCGCCTCAAAAGCCGCAGGTTTCGCACTGCTACTCAGGTTCTTTTACACTGGATTTGCTGACACAAAAATCATGCACTCTATTGACTTAGGATTGCTGTTAGCGATAGTTTCTGCACTCACAATGACTATCGGCAACCTCGCTGCCCTGCCACAACAGAATGTTAAACGCTTGTTAGCGTATTCAAGTATTGCTCATGGAGGTTACTTGTTGATGGGTGCTGTCCTGTTGACAAGCGGAAACGCAGCAATTGTTGAAAGGGGAGTCGGTGCTATCATCTTTTATCTCATCGTCTATTTCTTCATGAACTTGGGCGCGTTTTATGTTGTCGTTCTAATTGCGAACGAAGCTGGCACTGAAATGATTGATGGTTACCGCGGGCTTTCATCACGCGCACCGTTAGTCGCAGGTGCAATGGCGATTTTCCTTTTCTCATTGACAGGGATCCCGATTTTAGCCGGTTTCTTTGGAAAATGGATACTCTTTACCGCAGTGCTTGAAGGTAAGTTATATTGGCTTGCATTTGTTGGCTTAATAAATAGTGTTATTTCCCTCTACTACTACGCTCGTATTGTCAAAGTTATGTATTTTGAAGCTGCTGAGGATACAGATAAACTCTCATTTTCCAAAGGCACTTTTGCACTATTGAGTGTTTTTGTCGTTCCCACAATTTTCATCGGATTGCTGAATATTTTCTATTCTCTTTCGGGAAATATCAGATTGCAATAAACCTCAGTGGTGATTCTCTCACGTCATACACCAATAAGATTTTATCCACATAATCTTGTAGGTCACTTAGAACTTGCAATATACAAACGTCTTTTTCAAAATGCGTTGACTTTAATATGTGTTTGTAGTATAAAATTAGCATCGCTTTTGGGGAGGAATACTTGTGAAACTCGTAACGTTCAAACATCCCTCGTTCAACAAATATACGACTGCTCCAGACGGAACACATATCGGTGCCTGGATTGACGATGCCCATATTTTTGCACTCTATTTAGGGGCTCAAACCATGATTGATTTTTTTGCTCTTGATTGTATAAAAAGGGCACCGAATCATATTGAGGCTACGCAAGATCTATTTAACCAGGGTGAGGATATGTCGGAGGTCATTTTTCCTGTTACTGAGGTAGAACTGTTTGCGCCGTTTCCACAACCCACGAGTTTGCGCGATTTCGGTGTGTTCAAAACGCACATGGATGCCGCAGCACGAATCACTGGTAAAGAGATTTCACTCGAATGGTACAAACTTCCCAACTACTATCGCGGCAGCACAAGTCCAGCATCTATTGCAGGACACGAAGCTGTGGTGACCTGGCCCAACTACACTGAAAAACTTGACTTTGAACTGGAATGGGGTGTCTACATCGGTAAAACAGGGAAAAATATCTCAATAGAGGAAGCACCAGAATATATCGCAGGATATACGATATACAACGACATTAGCGCACGAGATATTCAATTCCGACACATGACCTTGTCCCTGGGACCGGCTAAGGGCAAGGACTTTGACAACAGCAACATTATGGGCCCCTGCCTTATTACTCCTGATGCAATCGGTGATCCCTATAACCTGAATATGATCGCACGGGTGAACGATGAAGTTTGGGCTGAAGGCAATACCTCCGATATGTACTACACCTTTGCTGAAATGATCTCCTTTGTTTCACAATCAGAAACCCTTTTTCCAGGCGATTTTTTGGGGTCTGGTACTGTCGGTAAGGGATGCGGTTGGGAACTTGATAGATGGATTCAGCCGGGAGACACAATTGAACTTGAAGTTGAAAATATCGGTGTGTTGAGAAATACAATTGGTGAACCAGAACAAAACCCCGCAGCGTGGAAGGAAAAAGTATAACTGTGCGACTGAAAGATAAGGTAGCCATTATCACTGGGGCTGCATCGGGTATCGGTAAAGCCACTGCCAAACTCTTTGCTGAACACGGCGCGAAGGTCGTAGTCGCTGACATTGATAAACATGGTGGAAACCAAACCGTCCACAACATCAAAGAGAACGGAAACGAAGCAATCTTTATTCATACCGATGTGACAATAAAAATGCAAACTAAACAGATGGTCGCACAAACAGTAAATACTTACGCTAAACTTGATATTCTGTTCAACAATGCTGGCATCGCAATGCGATTGCCTGTTGCTGAACTACCAGAAGCAGATTGGCATCGCTGCCTAGATGTGAATCTCACCGGTGTTTTTCTGTGTGCAAAGGCTGCTATCCCTGCTATGCAAAGAAACAGCGGAGGTTCCATCATAAATATGTCCTCCATCTACGGAATTGTTGGTGCGGATGTCCGAGCAGCTTATGTCGCATCTAAAGGAGCAGTCACTAACTTGACACGGGGCATGGCACTGGATTATGCACAAGACAATATCCGTGTCAACTGCATCTGTCCCGGATTTGTGGAAACACCATTAGTCGCTGGTGTCATCAAAACGCCAGAAGAATATCAGCAACTTGCGGATAAGCATCCAATGCGCAGACTGGCACAACCCGAAGAAATCGCTTACGGCGCACTCTACCTCGCTTCCGATGAATCCGCTTTCGTAACAGGTATCGCTCTACCCATTGACGGAGGCTATACCGCAGGATAGACAATCAGGTAAGTTTATGCGAAGATTTTCCTTTTTCCTTCTTCTCTTGTTATTACTCAATAGTGCATATCTATTCAGTTTCGGTGAACCGACCCTCTTTTATATACTAAACGTCTTATTTCATATCGCACTCGGCATATTACTTATCATTCCATTTAGCATCTATTTCTGTAAAAAAATTAGAAGTATCACATTACTTGGACGTATTAGCATTTTCTGTATAATTGTTGGCATCCTTAGTGGTGCCTATTTGATGATTGTCGGTGCAACCACTCCCTTTCGTTGGCTACTCATTACACATATTCTCAGCATCAGCATAGGAAGCATTCTCTTTTGCCTACACCTGTTAAAGCACAGTCCCGTTCTTTCACCTATCCTCAAGAAAGTTACTATTGGTGTTTTAGTCGGTGTTCTATTTTTCCCGATAGGAGCGAAACTCTCACAACACCTTTTCCCAAATAAAAGTTATCTCGTCAAAAACCCAACACTACCGCCTACAAGTATGTATGAAGAAGGTGGTGGAACGAAAGGTCACTTTTTTCCCGCATCAGTTGAAACGGACACTGGCAACACGATACCCACTGATTTCTTCCTTACCTCAGAAACTTGTGCTACAAAAGGATGTCACCCCGATATCTATCAGCAATGGAATGAATCCGCACATCATTTTTCCTCTTTCAACAACCAGTGGTACAGAAAGTCCATCATCTATATGCAGGAGGTGAACGGAATTCAACCCTCAAAATGGTGCGGCGGATGCCACGATCCTGCTATCTTGCTCAACGGCATCATGGATAAACCTATCCGAGAAAACCTGCATACGCCTGCAGCACAAGCGGGATTAGCATGCACTGCGTGCCACTCAATAGACAGAGTCAAGGATACGATGGGCAACAGCGGATATGTTATCAAATATCCGCCACTCCATAAACTCGCGTCAAGTAACAACCGAATTATCAGAGGTCTACACAACTATCTCATTCGTTTAGACCCAGAACCGCACAAAAAAAGTTTTCTAAAACCTTTCCATCGCAACAATACTGCAGAATTCTGTTCTACTTGTCATAAGGTACACCTGGATTTTCCGGTCAATAATTTCCGATGGGTGCGTGGTTTTAACGACTACGACCAATGGCAGAAAAGTGGTGTCTCTCATCAGGGTGCACTCTCTTTTTACTATCCTGAAAAAGCACAAAAATGCGTTGATTGCCACATGCCACTTGTAGACTCTACGGATGCGGGAAATATCAACGGCAAGGTCCACAGTCATCGCTTTCCTGCTGCCAACACTGCCCTTCCCTATGTAAATCAACATGCAGAGCAGCTACAAGCGGTCATAGACTTTCTACAGAACGATGTGGTTACGTTAGATATTTTTGCCAATGGAATGCCGATTCCTAAGAATGGAACTGAAGTAAAACGAGATGAAAGCTCCTTGATTGAAGTTGTTGTTCGGACGCGAGGTGTCGGTCATCAATTCCCCGCCGGCACTATTGATGCATTTGACATCTGGCTTGAGGTGAAAGCCACTGACGAAAACGGAAAAATTGTGTTCTGGAACGGGAGAATAGATGCCCCCGATGGAAACGGACCTGTTGATCCAAGCTCGCATTTTTATAGAGCTTATATGCTGGACGCACACGGAAACCTGATTAACAAACGAAATGTGTGGGCAATGCGAACTGTGTTATATTCACGCACCATACCCCCCGGTGCCGCTGATACCGTCCGTTATAGATTAGAAATTCCCCCCGACTGTGGAGAAACTCTCTCTTTAAAAGTGAAACTGAATTATCGTAAATTCAACTGGTGGCACACGCAGTGGGCTTATGCGGGAGTTCGTGATCCAGAAGATAAAGATTTTCAAGTGGGCAAAGGTTATGACGATGGCAAATGGGTTTGGACTGGCGATACATCAGATGTCGCAGGAAAAATCAAAACTATACCGAACCTTCCAATTACTGTGATGGCAGCGGCAAAAGCAACCATCCATGTCATACATGAATCACAGAACCCACCTTCTCAACAATCAATAGTTGTGGAAAATGCGCGTGAACGCTGGAACGATTACGGCATCGGACTGCTCTTACAAGGTGACCTCAGAAAAGCGAAATCCGCTTTCCAACAAGTAACCGAAATTGAACGGAATTACCTTGATGGATGGGTGAATATTGCACAATGCCACATCAAAGAAGGCGATATGAAGGGGGCAGAAGCAATGCTCAACAAAGCGTTTGAAATACAGAAAACATTACCGCCTGAAAACCTCCATCGCGCAAAGGTGCACTACTTTTACGCCCTTGTGCAAGAGTCTTATGGCAATTATGATTTAGCGATTCAGCATCTACAACAAGCTGCATCCCAATTCCCGCGCGATACACGTGTCCGCAATGTCCTCGGTCGTATGCACTTCCTAAAACGTGAATATGAAACCGCTTTGACTCATTTTCAGAAGACGCTTGCGGTTGACCCAGAGGATTTAGATGCGCACTACAATATGATGCGTTGTTATCGTGCCTTGAAAAACACCGCTATGGCAGCGAAGTCACAAAAACTATACTTGCGATTTAAGGCAGACGAGTCCGTTGATTCCATAACAGGCATTCCCCGCCGAGCAGACCCGCATGTCAACCGAGAACAGCAACCTATCCATGAACACGTGAATAGTTACACAGCAGACAATAAGAATAGAACACAATAACGGTTTGATAAACCGTGAACACTTTACATCTCTGTTTGATCTGCAAAACGCTATTCTTTATAGTGAAATATAAAATTACAATTACATTGCGGTAGGTGCGGTTTCCTAACCAATGCAGAATACGCGTTTGGTATTCTGCATTGGTTAGGAAACCGCACCTACCGGGGAGTGTGAACATATTTTTAGCTTTTACTATAAAATGGAACATGCCCCTTTGATGTTCTGGGTTTTCCGCAGAATTATAGTAGATTATACAATTAATTCTACATTCTGAGTTGTAGGAGCACCCTTTGGTCGCGACTAAAAGTCGCTCCTACAGAAGAGGTGTATAATTATTTCAATAATTCACTATCGTTTTATAACCCTAAGAACTCATAGAGGTCAATAGTAGGATCTTCTTGATCTAAATCAATTAATTCTACACCTGATGGAATATAACCATCAAGGAGTTGCTCCGCTGATGGGATTTTAGACTACCGGATGTCCACCTTGCGATGTAACGGATGGTTCTTCCATCTATAGTTACTCGTGTTCTATAACGGACGTAAGCCCGGTTTTCGTAATTTATGAGGAGGCGGCCCTCATGGTTTAGAATTGCTCCCTCAACTGTGGTGTGTCCTTCTTACCACATTTTGAGCATAACACGAGAAATTAATTCTTGTTCTCGACTGGCAGGCGGAAAACCAAATAGTTTCGTTTCCATCCATGAAGGAGTTCCTACAGTCTTCATGTATTCTTCAGGAACCTCGGGATAAGGTCCGAAGCCGTAAGGAGAGACAGGATCAAATTTTCTTCTCATGCTTGTTGCCTTCGGTGGTTTATCTTCCGTTGCAACTATTTCATTGTTGGAAGATAGGTCGGAAAGTTCTGTTGCTTGTTGTTCAACCAGCACGTCAGCAGGTTCAAAGTCATCTGATTTCTCAACTGCTTCCTGTCCCTTTATATTACGCTGACTTTGTTGTTTCTCTTCAATTTTATGGTAAATTATACAATTAATTCTACATTCTGAGTTGTAGGAGCGACCTCCTGGTCGCGACCGGGAAGTCGTTCCTACAGAAGAGCCCGCACGGTCGCGACCAGGAGGTCGCTCCTACAACTCAGAATGTAGAATTAATTGTATAATTTACCATAGTATATCTTATAGGTTTTATCTCCTCTAAGAAATGTTTTAGGTCGTAATGGGACCACCAGATCATTCCTGTTCCTACAAAAGTACATATAATGCAGATTATATAGAACACACGCTTGAACACAATGTTTTCAAACATGGATAAATTCTCCAGGGTTATGACATACCTACACAAGTGGTGTCTTTATGCTATTTCAGGCTTGTGCTAGTTAATTGAGGGGTGTGCCTAAATAATTAATGGATCAACATAGATGGTGACACACGTCACAAACTTCTTCATGTGGATAGACACCATTCTTAGTGCAAAAAGGACAAGGTTTTGTAGGTCGGGTAGAGCCTGCGAAACCCATAAATCAAGAAATCAACGGTGTGAATGCTCTATGGCATTCCTCGGGTGTCAATTTAGTGGTTACCCAACCCCATTTCCCCCTTGTTGGAGGGGTTTCTAACCCCGATAGCAGAGAGGAACGGTATAAAATCGGGGTTAGAAACCCCTCCAACAATAATGAATATTCTTAAACAGGACTTACGCATTTTTTCTTAAAGTCCCACTGATAAGGGGGATTTAGGGGGTTAATTCACTGAAATAACGGCTTTTTAACCCCTCTTATCAAGGGGGAATGTGTAAGTCCTGCTTAAATTGATGCTTATGGGTTTCACTGCGTTCTACCCGGCCTACGCAACAAGACACATAGCACTCCGCTGGAGTGCTAGAACTTGAAAATCCGATTTTCTATAAACACAGCACTCCGCTGGAGTGCTGCGATTTATTCGGCATCAAATTTGATTATGCGTGATATGGCGTGTTGGATTCCTCTAAATCATTG
>JAAXHO010000285.1:0-12330 GCA_012270795.1 Candidatus Poribacteria bacterium | reverse complement strand
ATTTACAGAATACATTAGAAAAGCATTTAATGCAACTAAAAAATAAACCTCGCACTCTTGATATAGTATGACTATAGAGAGGATTGTACGAAAACTGTATCTGATCCAACACCAATTTTGACCGGGACGAGAAATGGACGAATTGCCTCCGTATCAACATCTACCCCGAGCCCGGGACGTTCCTTTACACGAACTAATCCATCAGGATCAATCTGGAAAGGCTGTTTTACCAAACTTTGAGAAAGTTCTGAATTCGCAGCAGGATATTCCAATAAGTTGAAATCAAGATTCGTAGCAAAGACATGCAGTGCAGCAGCAAGGCTCAGATGGCTTTTAAAGGTGTGGTTGACATACTGTATGCCATGCCGTTCAGCTAACTTTCTTACTTGAAAGGAGGGCATGATACCCCCTATACGTCCTGTGTCGATTTGAATGAAATTGACACCACCGTTGACGATAATGTCTTCTGCCATACGGTAGGTACTTGACCCTTCACCTGCTGCAATTGGGACACGTGGCTTTTTGTCAGTGAGTGCCTTGTAAGCATTTATTGCATCTGGTGAGAGTGGTTCTTCTAACCATGTCGGAGAAAACTCGGCAAATGCATTTGCACGGTTATATGCAGTATCATAGTCGGCACCCCAAACGACACCTGCATCAATCATTACCTGTGCGTCTGAACCCAGGCCTTCGCGGGCAGCCCGAACAAGGGCAATGTCATTTTCTTCACCGTGTTTTCCCATAGGTCCCCATCCGAACTTCGCAGCCTGATAACCTTGTTCACATAATCCAACTGCGATTTGGTATATTGATTCTGGAGTATCACCAAAGAGAACTGACGCATAAGGTAACTTCGGATAGGGTTTACTTTGTGTCTCAGTCATCTCAGCAAGGATTTGGTAAACAGGTTCTTCCAACTTCTTACCGATGAGATCCCATAACGCGATTTCTGCACCACTATAAGCGTGTTGAATATGTTGAATATCTAACCCGTTTCGCAGGACCTTATTACTCAACCGTAGCACATCTTCAGGTTTATCAAGTGTTTCACCAAGCAGAGATTCATGGATATTAATGATGTTGCCGTGTGACATCGGGCAGCAATAAACTGCAATGCTGACTAAAGGTGAAGCATCACACTCACCCCATCCTTCAAGTCCGGCATCTGTGCGGATTCGGACCAGTAGCGTATCTTGTGTACCATCTGCAGCAGTTGTAATCTCAGACATTCGCAGATAGAATGGATCTACAGCAACAATTTTCATTCTTCATCAGTATGTGTATCATCAGTCATGGCATCTTCCTGAGTAGGAATAGCTGCAGGTGTTGATGCGTTCTGTTCATTGGTTTTAACAGCTATAGCACGCATGACAGAAATAACGAACCAACCGACTAAACCAGCAGCAGCTCCGGCACAAACCGCGATCGCTGCCCCTCTCGGTGAAACAAACTCATCTAATGTTTCGCTATCCATTGAACAGGTTATATTGTTGATATTTTTGATAGAAACACTACGAGATTCACCGTGTTGGACATATTCTAAAGTAGGTGGATCGTCTGTTTCCATCTTTACTTTTGCGTTCATTTCACCGGTGTCTACTGCAATGCTGCTTTCACCTTGATTCCCAATCCAAGATGCTTTAATTCCCATAACGTCTTCATCTTCACGGATCGTTTCCACACGCGTGTTTGATAGCATGCCACCAAGAAAACTGAGTGTAATGTCCTTAGATTTCGTAAATGCTAACCGTAGATTTTCAGTATTCATTATTAGCTCCTCCTAACAAATTCAATATAAACATTTTCACATATTCATTTCAAAAAATCAACCTTATTTGATGTATTGATAATCGTGAACGATCTTGAATTTGCAAAATATTTTGACACAACCAATGACTATAAATTAAAATGTATACATGATTTTATTGTTCTATGAAGATTTAACGTGCATCTTGCATATATGTTAACACTGTATAGTATCTGGGTTTAATATCGTGAATCTACTCGACATTTTTGATGGGATTTTTATTACAGGGACAGGAACTGAAATAGGGAAAACTGTGGTTGCCGGCGGTTTAGCAGCAGCATTGAAAACATGCGGCGTTCATGTTGGGGTGATGAAACCTATCAGCTCTGGTGGTGTGGCTGATGCTCATTTTCTCAAGCATGCTGCACAAGTTGACGATCCGTTAGCACTGATAAATCCAATTCAACTACAGCATCCGTTAGCACCATCAGTAGCAGCCAAATTAGAGAATAATGTCATTGATATATCAAATATTACCACTGCCTACAACCAACTTAAACTGAAGTATGAGTTTTTGATCGTAGAAGGTGTAGGTGGTATTGCTGTCCCCATAACTGACAAGATGCTTATAGTACATCTCATCAAGAGACTAAATTTACCAATTCTAATTGTCGCTGATGCTGGGTTAGGCACAATAAATCACACGCTGCTAACAGTTGCTTTTGCAAAACAATACAACTTAGAGATAATTGGTATCGTACTGAATGAACTTAAAAATAAATCTATTGGAATTGCAGAACAGACCAATCCCGCAGAAATTGAGAAAATAACTAATATACCAGTTATTGGTGTTGTGCCTTATGATAAAAGGTTTGGTAGTCAAAAACCTGCTGTAACTTTTCTTGCTGAATGTATTCTCAATAATGTGGATTTGAAAAAATGTTGGTATAACTCATAAAGAAAACGCAACAGCGAACCACAGGGAGGTTGCACCAGAGGTATTCAATTGTCAGGTTTCGTTGTTGTTGGAGGGGTTTCTAACCTCGATTGGAGATACACAGCAGCAATCGGGGTTAGAAACCCCTCCAACTATGATGCTTTGTGACAATTGAATGCCTCTGGAGGTTGCGCAGTTTTTCGTTGCATTACTTCCTATTCTATGTTATGCTGTAAACATATCTATGTATACAAAAATGTTGTTAAATTCTGTAAGGATCAACTATGAATAGAATAAAATCATAGTGTTGACTCTAATAAAAAGATAGGTAATATATAATGATTGATGTATGCTTTTTTGCTGATGAAGTTTCCCGTGACGATTTTGAGGAAGCCATAAAACTTGGTGTTGAGGCTGGTGCAAATTCTGTTGAAATACGCGGCGGTGTTTGGAGTAAACACGTAACAGAAATTAACGATGACGATGTAAAACGCGTGCAAGACGTACTAAGTACGCATAATGTCAGTGTGGGAAGTATAGGTTCGCCATTTGGTAAATGTTCCATAGACAATCCAGATGAATATGAACGACACTTACGACATTTTGATAGAATGGTTGAACTTGCTCACGCCTTTGATACACAAATCATTCGCGGTTTTGCGTTTTGGAATCCGAATAGAAGACTAAAAGAGTCCTCCCGCCCGGATATAAACGATTATATAGAACAAATCGCAGAAAAACTTGCTCCTGTCGTTCCCATTGCTGAGAGTGCAGATGTCATCCTCGCCTTTGAAAACGAAAATGCAACTTTGGCAGGCACTTGTGAAGAAACACGTCTGGTAATTGACGCTCTTGGAAATAGTTCTGCACTTGCTTCCTGCTGGGATGTCAATAACGGCTTACAATGCGGAGAACTTCCACTACCGGATGGATATTCCTATATAAAGGGATTGGTAAGACACGTGCATGTAAAACCAAATCGTGAGAAGAACTTGAACCCGATTAGAGATACCGACCTACGCTATGAACAGATTTTAGGGACACTCATCAAAGATGGATTTGCCGGTGCAGCGAGTATTGAACATTGGGGAAATCCCCAACAGATGTTAGAAGGCGTTAGACAACTACGGGCAGTTGTTGACGCGATGTAAATTTCATTTTTTATATAAGGAGATTGATTGTTATGCACTTAAAACCGGATGCCCCACATTTGAACTGGCAAGGTGCCGTATCGCTTGAAAGAAAAGATGACTCAATTATGCCGTGGCGAACTCCTTACGAAAAACATGTTTTGTTTCCTGAACCATTATTGGAAAGGTCGGCAATGCCAGCAGGGGTGCGTATCAGTTTTCGTAGTAACACAACACACATTTCAGGTAGTATTGTGGGGCAACGTGATTCAGGTATGCTTGATCTTTGTTGTGATGGCGAGTTGATTGAATCGTATGATCTACGTGGAAAGAACAGTTTTACTTATGATGGACTTTCGGATCAGGACAAACTAATTGAACTATGGCTTCCACAATTTGGCAGATTTCAACTCCGCAATTTGGAAATAGATGATGGCGCGACAATTGAACCCTATATTGACAAACGTCCACGGTGGATTACCTATGGAAGTTCTATCACACAGTGTCGTTCTGCAGCATCACCAACACAGACATGGCCGGGAATAGCAGCACGCAATCAGAATTTTAATCTAACCTGTCTCGGTTATGGTGGTCAGTGCCATCTCGACTCAATGGTAGCGATGATGATACGCGATCTCCCCGCAAACTACATCTCAATGTGCCTTGGTATAAATATACAGGGAGCAGCCAGTTTAGGACCTCGCGCATTTCGTCCAGCGATTGTGGGTGCAGTGCAGATTATTCGTGAAAAGCATACGGACATACCCATTGTGTTGATGTCCCCTATCTATTGCCCAAACAGAGAAGAAAACCCGAATGCAGTCGGTTTCAGCCTACAGAAAATGCGTGAGGAAGTGCAGGCTGCTGCCAACGCACTCCAATCTTACGGGGATAACAATATCCACTATGTTAGCGGTTTAGACGTGTTTGGTCCTGACTTGGTGGATCTCCTTCCTGATAACTTACATCCTGATGCAGAAGGCTATCGTGTAATGGGAAGGAATTTTGTAACTGAAGTAGCAAACAATTTTTTTGCTGAATAAACTTGTTTATCTTATTGCCTTTAAAAAGTCTGATTATAGCGGATTTACAATTTGCGAAACACCGTCGCTGACACGTTTATCTGTGTGTTCAATATTTCTGGTATTTTTACGCGAAATATGCTATCCTATTAAATACCCTGAATAACCTTTTCTTGTAATTTTCCCATGTGTCTACCAAAACCTTTTGTCGATCATTCTATTTGTTGATGCGATACCCGATTGGGCACAGTTTGGCATCGGGCTGCCGCTTGTTGCTAATGTGAATCGCATCTGCTTGGTAGCGACCATTCGCAAGGCTTTTTGATTCGGATGACGGCAGACTTGATATCCTCGTTGCAACAACTAAGGCGGCGGAGGTGAACTTCGAGACAACACATGGGAAAAGGTTTATACTCACAAAAGGCACCAATAAGCAAAACTACTGAGATAACCTCAATCTGGGTAAAAGTTAAAACTAATAACTTCTAACAATATAAGGAGATTAAAATGCGATATGTAATTTATTTGATACTGATTTTGTGTGTCAGCACCGTTTCATCTAAAGTTCTGTTTGAGGATGATTTTGAGGACGGGGAAATCGATACATCAAAATGGGCACCGACTGGGGGTTGGGAAATTGCCAATAATGATGACGGGCACAATATCCTCGGCAAAAAAGTCCTTGATGTATGGGGTGGTGCCGTTGGGCTAAGTGTTGATGAATTCCCCGAAGAATTTGATTATTACGCAGACTTCAAAGCGATGCAAAATGGCTTGACAGGCTTTGTCTTCCACGGCCAGGATGGCAGCAATATTTATATGCACCAAGTTTCCACTGGCGGTTCCGGACATACACCGCAACACATCCGGTGGCACCGAAGAATCGCCAATACATGGGGAGCAGAACCCAGTGCATTTGCTGGGGGCGTTAAGCTCGACCAGGATGTTTGGTACCGTGTGAAATTTGAAGTGCGTAAAAATTATGAATTTAAGGCTTATATTGGTGACATCGGAGCAGAAAACAATGACCTCACTCTTGTGAGTGAATGGACCGACAGTCAAAAAGCATTTGAAAAAGGAAAAATCGGATTTCGGAAAAGTGGCGGCAACCGTGCAGGAGAACGCGCACAATACGATAACGTGGTCGTTGCTACCCCAGAATTTGACATCTTTCCCGTTGAACCTAAAGGCAAACTCGCGGTGACGTGGGGGAATCTTAAAAAGAAATAGACAGTCAAAGGGTAAGAAACCAGCACTTACTCTTTAAGGTAGTACATCTTACCTTTTGATTACTCGTTCAAAAGCATTAATGGTATAATTGCAAACAATTGTAGTAAAATTAAGTACTAAATTAAAAAAATCTAAATTGATAAAGGTTGAATTGGCGACGGAGGCGTCTAATTTTATGCTTATCACAAGGAGATGATATAAATGCGATATTTAATCTGTTTAGCAATGATTCTGTGCGTTGGCACTGTATCTGCTGAACTTCTATTTCATGATGATTTTGAGAGTGGGAACATTGACGAAGCAAAATGGGCACCGCAAGGGACCTGGACGATTGAAGACAATTCCGATGGCCATGACGTACTCGGACAAAAAGTACTTTTCGTTCCAGGTGGTGATGTCGGGCTTAGCGTCGACGATTTCCCAGAAGAATACGATTATTACGCAGATTTTAAAGCAGTGCAGAACGGTTTGACTGGGTTTGTCTTCCACGGTACGGATGCAAACAATATTTATATGCATCAAGTTTCAACCGATGGTTCGGCGCATACACCACAGCATATCCGATGGCATCGCAGAATCAACGGTGGTTGGATTGCAGAGCCTGGAGCATTTGTGGATGGTGTTGATCGGAAAGAAAATGTTTGGTACCGCGCAAAGTTTGAGGTGCGGAAAGGCCCCAATTTTAAAGCATACATTGGACCAGTAGGCGGCAGTATTGACGAATTATCTTTCGTGAGTGAATGGACTGATTCAGACGGTCCTTTCTCATCCGGAAAAATTGGGTTCCGCATGAGCGGTGCTGAACACGCCCAGTACGATAACATATTCGTCGTAACACCAGGCGGCACCGCAACACCAGTTGAACCGCAAGGTAAAATTGCTGTGACATGGGGTAATTTGAAACGTAAGTAACAAGATAAATTCTGTTAATTTGGTATAGGTGATTTTTTTGATGTAGAAATGGACGGGGTGGTGATTACAACGCCACCCCTTGTTCGTTTAAAACTTATCCAGATGGCATGCAAACGTGGGATCACATTAATTGACGCGGCAATTAAAAACGGCAATACTGAAAAATTTATTCAAGTGGAGGAATTATAATGATAAATTGGATCTATTTTCGAAATAGCTGAAACTCATGCAAAAAAGTGCAAGAGGTTCTTGACACAAACAACTTACAAGCAGAAAACAGAACTGATGCTCGTAAAGAGAAATTAGAAGCAGATGCTGTCTGGGACTTAATGGGTTCCGCTGAGCAGATAGTTGTAGCGAAAGGTAAGAAAGTAGAAACCTTCCTGCCCGATGAAGATGACCGTGATGCAATCCTGAAAGTTGTTTTGGGGAGAAGTGGCAGCCTACGCGCACCAACCGTACAGGTTGGAAATGTCTTTTATGTTGGTTATAATGAATCACTCTATTCTACCGCACCATTTGGTAACGGATAATTTGCAATGAAAACTTGCAAGCTACATACTAACTTAAAAATAAATTGTTGTTCTTTGGTACAAAATATAAAATTATCACTGAATAACTATTAGTGTAAGGACCTATGACTACTCAAAAAACCGAAAATTATACACAATTTTCAGAACTACGTTCAGAAATCGATAAGTTTGATCTTGAACTCACCAAGGATTTCAAATCGCAATTGTCAATTGCACCATTTTTATCCCGGAAATTAGTCAGTTTTCAAGGAAACAAAGATAAACCTACTTATGATTGGTATAAATACAAAGAAGCATTTTCGGCAGGACTTGTTGAATACTTTTTGAGTAATTATGAAGGTGGTACACAAGGGAAAATGCTTGATCCGTTTGCGGGGATAGGCACGGCATTGTTTGCTGCAAGTGAACAAGATATCCACGCTGATGGAATAGAATTACTACCTATTGGACAAGAAATTATCCAAATAAGACTCTTATTGCAAAAAGGTTTGTCCTCCAGTGACACTGCTACGCTTGAACGTTGGATAGCCTTCCAGCCGTGGAAACGATTCTCAGAAAAAATGCCATTTAGCACATTTCGGATTACAGAAGGTGCTTATCCCTCTGAAACGGTAGATGCAATAGAACGGTACAGGAGCGCGATGCAGCATGAAAATGAAAAAATTCAAGCAATTCTTCGTCTTACACTGTTGTGCGTTTTAGAGTCAGTCAGTTATACCCGCAAAGATGGACAATATCTGCGTTGGGATGCACGCTCTGGCAAAATACGGCCAGGCACAAAGCCTTTCAATAAAGGTGAAATTCTTCCATTCGCGCCTGCAATCACCGCTAAACTAAAAGAAATTTTATCAGATGTAACTTCTGCTGAGATACCAACAACACTTTTTCCTGTTACGCGAACATCATGTGATATTAACTTATTCAAAGGTTCATGCCTTGAGATTCTACCCACCTTAGAAACAGAATCTTATAATGCGCTCATGACTTCGCCCCCGTATTGCAACCGTTACGATTATACCCGCACTTACGCCCTTGAGTTAGCGATGTTGGGTTTAACACAAACAGAAGTTTCTAATTTACGGCAGGAAATGCTTAGTTGCACCGTAGAAAATAGAGAGAAAGATTTGTTAAAAATCTGTCCAAATTGGTCTCCGTTTATAGAAGCAGCCAACAATCAGAAATTGCTCAAAACAATTAATACCTATCTTGAACATGAAAAGGCAGCTGGCACATTAAACAACAACAGCATTCCGAGAATGGTGCGCGGCTATTTTTCTGAAATGGCGTGTGTCATTGGAGAGTGTTTCCGTGTGCTAAAACCGAATGCATGCCTTTTTATGGTAAATGATAACGTACGTTACGCGGGCGTTGGTATTTCCGTAGACTTGATTTTGTCCGATATCGCAAGAACGTTAGGGTTTGAAGTTGAAAAAATCCTTGTGGTACCAGGGAAAAAAGGCAACAGCAGCCAGCAAATGGGGACGTATGGCCGTATACCGCTTCGTAAATGTGTGTATATCTGGAAGAAAAGATAATGGCGAATATTCAACATTTGTCTAATAGTAGTGACCTCATAACTCCGCCTGAAGAAATTCGCTCTGGCTTTGTCGCTCTTGCATTGGAAAGGAATCGGAAAGCAACGCCTTTTGTTGAGCAAGCACGAGCATTGAAAGTTTTTGCATCGCAGACAAATACCCCTTCTGACTTACTCAAAATCGATGAAATTCAAACTGCATTATTAACAGCCGCAGGATTCTCAGACAAGGCACTTGGGTACACAGATGAAGTCAACAAAACAAAAGCAATAGAACAATTGATAGAGAACTTTTTAGAGCCTGCAGGCACAAAGTATGTTGAGGAATTAGTTTACCGATTTCTGTTAACACGTGGAGATGCGTTAGGCGGCTCAATGCGAAACATTGCGGGGAAGTTAGCAGAAAGAAAACTAACCCGAGCAATTATTTCTGCCCTGACTCTGACTGAAACAACTTATCAATGGCTTAACACTGTTAGTAACACATGGATTGAGGGAAAGAGTGGTGAAGCGGACATAGAATTGAGTCTCAAAGCACTTAGTTGGAAAAGGGATGGTGAAATACGAACGCTAATTTACAACCGAACTATTCCATTAGTGAAGAAAAACATTGATATGTGCCTACTTCATTGTGCTCCAGACGAAATTAAGCCGGCAACTTATAGAATTCCTGAAAAATTTATTGCTTTTGGCGAAATAAAAGGAGGAATTGATCCAGCAGGTGCCGACGAACATTGGAAAACTGCACAAACCGCACTAACTCGTATCAGAACAACTTTTACTTCTGAAAATTT
Organism: Candidatus Poribacteria bacterium; assembly: GCA_012270795.1. GTDB lineage: Bacteria > Poribacteria > WGA-4E > WGA-4E > WGA-3G > MSPOR6. Next base: position 2,491 of record JAAXHO010000285.1, on the reverse strand, counting down.
ATCACCAAGTCTCTTTTTTATCGGAGCTGTTATTGTTGACAGCATGGCACAAGAAATTTGGAGCCATCTTGAGAAAGGAACACTTAAGAACGCAGCTAACTTGACAAACGCAGATCAAGTTGCATCATTATCTAATTGGCTTGTTAGTTTATAGATTCAGAAAGCACAATCCAATCATTGAAAGATGCGGAATCATTCTATGGATTCATCTTGACTATCAGATGTTTCCTGTTCGAGTTGGGCAAGACGCTGATCTAATGCTTGCTGCTGCCTCCCCAATCGCACTAAGTAGAGCATAAAAACCAACCAGATGACGAGGTATGCGGAGACGAGATATTTCAGGCGTGTGCGTTGGTCCGATTCCAGTTCCTTAACTACAAGGTTGACAGTTTTCTTTAATGCTTCTTCATCCTCAATGTTGACTTGTGACTCAGATTTTACATCATTAATTGCTTTTTCTATTTCAGATATATCTATGATTGGCACTTGAAGTGCTGAAAACAATAAAGCAATAACAATAAGACAGCAGAGAACAATAACAATTCGCATCAATTTAGCTCCTGTAGGTGTTTTTGCGCGATTCCATCATAGCGTGATTCTATCCTTTTTGTCCGATACTGTAGGATCAATAAAACAGCAAACAAGATGAAAAATGTAACTAAAACTATCATCCATGTATTCCGCATTGTTGGAAGTACATCAAGTTTTGCACCTCGTTCCGGATGCATTTTTGTTTCCCAAAGTTTCGTTGCAAAATGGACAATTGGGACATCAAAAAAGGCAATAATTCCGAGGACTGCGGAATAGATTCTTCGTTTGTCATCAGTTAATGCAGAACGTAGGATAAAATAACCTATGTACATTAGCCAGAGTACGAGCGTGCTGGTTAGACGTGCCTCCCAAGTCCACCATGTGTCCCATGCATATCTTGCCCAAATGGGACCAGAGAGCAAAACAACAGTACAGAAAACCAGACCGATTTCTGCTGCGGCTGCTGCCAACAGATCGTCATCAGATTTACGTTTGATTAGATACTTGATACTAAATAGAAAATTAACCCCAAAGGCTATATATACAGTAATTGCAGCAGAAACGTGGAAATAGAATATTTTCTGTACCTCTAACATTGTCTTTTCCACTTGCGCATAACTGAAAATGAGGTAAATTGAAATGAAGACTAGGAGTGCAGAAATGGCGTAGACATATAAACTTTTAGACAAACCACGTAAAATTGCCATTATATTTTTCTCCATATTGGACTTTCAGTTAAGACTTCAGGACCATCAGATAGAATAGCCACCGTATGTTCAAAAAATGCCGATAAACTCCCGTCAGACGTTACAACACCCCATCCATCATTTTCTATTTCCACACTTGAATCGCCTGCATTCACCATCGCTTCTATAGCAAGCACCATCCCCGGGCGCAAACGGGTACCACGTCCCTGTTTGCCAGTAGTTAGCACTTGCGGTTCTTCATGCAAGTGTCTACCGATACCATGCCCAGAAAAATTATCAATTACGGAGAAGCCTGCCTTTTCAGCAACGTTTTGTAATTGAAAAGAGACATCACCTAAACGGTTCCCTGGCTTCGCTTCCGCGATTGCAGCATAAAGCGAATCTTTGGTCACATCAAGTAACTTCTGTGCTTCAGTAGATACTTTTCCTACGGGAAATGTAAATGCATTATCCCCGTGATAACCGTCAACACTAACTGCGGAATCTACGCCAATGATGTCGCCTTCTTTCAATATTTCCATCTTATTGGGTATACCGTGTATCACATAGTCATTGACAGAGACACATATTGTGGCAGGATAAGGTGGGTGGTCAGGAATGACATAATTGAGAAAAGACGACTTTGCGTTCAGTTCAGAAATTGTTTTCCGAGAAACTAATTCTAATTCGTAAGTAGTGATTCCCGGTTGTATTGTTTCAGCGATTGCCTGCAAAACTTTTGCTGCAGCTTGCCCGCTCCGCTTCATTTTATCAATTTCCATCCTGTTTTTTATTCTAATTTTTTGCATATAGAAAATGTGTTTAACGATTGAAAATATCATAATCTTTGTAATAGTTGTTAATCCATCTATGCCAATCCGCAGAATTTCTTTTAGCCTCATCATGTATTCGATTTTTTCATTATCCGCTACAACTTCTTTAGTTCCATGTGCGGGAGAAGCATTAAGTTTTTTCATTTCAAACATCATTTCTGCATGTGTTAAGACAAATGTAGTCGCCCCATCATCAGTAATTGACTGAATAATGTAATCGCAATCCTGCCACGGCCTAATTTGAAGCATGTGCACAGAATTATCCTGATTGTAACCAGAACTTTTATACTCATAGTATCTGCCATTCTTTTTAAAATCTCCTCTATCCTCCTCTTTTCTAACTCTTTCACAACCATGCTTTTTTATGAAATAATTTTCCCACAACGGACTCCTTGATTGTGTGGACAGAACACTACTTATTTAACGACTTGTGCCAGTTAA
>JAAXHO010000111.1:32282-62182 GCA_012270795.1 Candidatus Poribacteria bacterium | reverse complement strand
GCAGAAATGTCCGCACCTGACAAGCAATATGTCCGTGATAACATATTCGGTATTGACTTTGACGAAAAGACGGTACGCGTAGCACGAACACTCAACCTGATTGCAGGCGACGGTGAGTCCAACGTCTTACACCTCAACACGCTTGACTATGAACGTTGGAACGACAGAACTGAGAAGGATAAAGCATGGATAATGACCTACGGCAGAGGATTTGACCGACTCAAAACGTTAAGAGCAGAAAATGACCAGAATAGGCAATTCAATTTTGATATTTTGATGGCGAATCCACCCTTTGCTGGGGACATCAAGGAGAGCCGTATTCTGCACCAATACACCCTCGGCTTTAAAGGGAACGGTAAGGCACAAAGCAAAGTTGGCAGGGATATTCTGTTTATTGAGCGTAACCTGGACTTTCTCAAACCCGGCGGCAGAATGGCAATTGTGCTGCCACAAGGCAGATTCAACAACACATCCGATAAATATATCCGTGAGTTTATCGCGGAACGTGCGCGCATTCTGGCAGTCGTGGGTTTGGATACCAACACCTTTAAACCACACACCGGCACCAAAACAAGCGTGCTGTTCCTGCAGAAATGGAACGATGATCCAGACCAAGGACCGCTTTGTCCAAAAGTTGAAAACTACCCAATTTTCTTTGCAGTTTCTGAAAAAGGCGGTAAGGATAATTCCGGTGACTACGTTTTTCTCGAAAATAGCAATGGGCAGTACAAGTTAGATGAAAACGGACATCTGATAGTCAATCATGACCTACACAATCACAACGGAGAATTACCCGCGGGGATTGCTGAACAATTTATTAAATGGGCAAAAAGCGAAAAGTTATCTTTTTGGAAAGATGCTGAATGAAAGGGGATAGATGCTGCCCAAGATGGACACACCAACGTACAATATTCAATTATTAACTTCAGTGAAATCAAGTTGCACAAAGATAAGAGACTGGATGCCGACCATTATCACCCATGGCACCTAAAGAATCTTGGAAGGATTAAAACGAAATCCCAACCCCTTTCTGAATTTATTATACATATATCAGGGGGCGCAACTCCCCTCGGAGCCGTGTATCCAGAGGAAGGAATTCCTTTTTTAAGGGTACAAAATATAATGCCAAATTACATATCAGAGTCTGGAATAAAACATTTATCACCCAGTCAAAATCAAGAAATACTAAGAAGCCAATTAAAAAAGAATGATGTTTTACTAACCATCACAGGGGCTTATGGAAAATCAGCAGTCGTAACCGATGAATTTGTAGGGGCAAATATTAATCAGCACTCCGTAAAAATGACGGTCAAAAACATCGTTCCTTATTTCTTATCCACTTTCTTAAATTGCAAATACGGTTATTCACAGTCAACAAGACACGTCGTAGGAATTACGAGACCAGCCTTAGATTATTCAGCCATAAAATCCTTCTTGATCCCTGATTTAGACAGAAATTTCCAAGAAATAATAGCAGAATACTGCTGTCAAGCAGAAAAATCACGAGAAGATTCTAAACAACGCTATATTGAGGCGCAAACCCTTCTCCTTGCTGAACTCGGTCTCGCCGATTGGAAACCGAAGCATCGGTTAACATTCGTCAAAAACTTTTCAGACACCCAGCACGCAGAACGCATTGACGCGGACTACTTCCAACCGAAATATGACGATATTATAGACGCTATCAAAAGTTATTCGGGCGGTTGGGATACGGTGGGAAATCTGACGTGCTTGAAAGACAGTAAATTTAACCCTGAGGTTGAGACTGAATACAAATACATTGAACTGGCAAACATCGGAAGCAATGGTGAAGTAACAGGTTGTATGGTAGAACAGGGAGAAGATTTACCTACAAGGGCACGCCGTAAGGTTGGCACAGGAGATGTGATTGTTTCATCTATTGAGGGGTCATTGGAAAGTATCGCGCTAATAACTGAGGAATATGATAACGCTTTATGCTCAACCGGATTCCATGTTGTCCAGCCGAATGTGCTTAATTCTCAAGTTTTGCTTGTGCTTTTGAAAAGCATTGTTGGACAGTTACAACTCAAAAAAGGGTGTAGTGGAACAATCCTTACTGCAATCAACAAAGATGAATTCAGTAAGATTGCTATTCCAAAAATTAGAGATGAGAAACAGACTGAAATTCAAGAAAAGGTACTTGAATCTTTTCATTTACGCAAGCGTGCCAAAGGACTATTAGAACATGCTAAACGTGCCGTTGAAATCGCAATTGAGCAGGACGAACAAGCTGCTATTGAGTGGTTGGTGTCTGTGGATATACCTCATGCACATCTGCAGTCTCAATGTTAACGTTTATACCTGCCATGGGTTCAGCTGGCAACTGACACCCAAATAATTTCAATATAGTGCTAAGCATATCCAACCGCGGAGCATCCTCGTTAGAAAGAGCGTCCAAGAGTGTTTCAGCATCAGTACCCGTTCTTTTAGAAAGTTCGGGAACTCCACCTTGCGATTCTATAAAGGTTCTAAGCCCCTTTAGAAAAAAAGACAGATCACCATCAGCTTGGTATTCTTCTAAAGTCAATTGGAGATAGTCAATCGCTGCCTCACGGTCAGAGGAAAGTCGTTCAATAAAGTACTCGCGCCAGTTCCCCATTTTTCTCATCGGTGTGTCTCCTACAATTAGTAATTATACTTGATTTTCCCTTAAAAATGCAAGGTATATTGCAATTTTTGCCTTGTTATGATAAAATTTGTTTATGGTAAAATCTGAAAATATGTTGATACTCATAAAGACAGTTAACCCCTCTGCCTCCCTTGTCAGTAGGGTAACCGTGGCGTTTTCGTTAAATTACAGTGCATAAATAATTGTAACTTTACTATAATTGCATAGAGAAACAAACAAGAGGAAAATAACTGTGTCTAATAAAAGGAGAGCATTTTTAGAAAAAATACACATCAAAAACTATCTGAGTTTGCGGGATGTTATGCTTCTATTCAAACCGTTGACGGTGCTTGTGGGACCGAATGCAAGCGGAAAATCAAACGTCTTGCTTATATAATACCATTTCTAAATAAGATACCATTTGTCAAAATGTTCTGGTAGGAGCGACCTCTCGGTCGCTCCTACCTTAGAGAGGACATCGAACCAACAATAACAGTGAAATTCTTTAATGAGACAATATTAAATGGAAATGGTATTAGAATTGGTATAATGTTTATTCTTAGCAATAAATTATGATACAGCAGTCTTTTTCACGTCTTCTGTGTTTTCCGCGAATTCCGCGATTCCGTGCCTACCAGAATCGCCACATGCCAAAAACTTTACACACCCTCTTGAAGATCTATTGATTAAATGGGTGTAGAAAAGCGATGTAATTTACCATTTTCCTAACTCACGCAAGCACACCAAACGCCTTTTTTACATTTCGGTTGTAATTCTGGGCAAATTTTGTTATACTTGTGATTCAAGATTCTGAATGACTGTGTGTACAATCATTTTTTAACTAAACCAAAGGTAATAAAATGGAACTTTTTTATTTTGCCATAAACTTGTCGTTATTCGCAGTTGTTTTGGTGCTTGCGGGAATCACTTTTGCAATCCGAAAAGTTTATCAAGATCTAAGCGAATTAACAAAGACAACTAAAAGCATTGCCGAAAGTTTATCCAAAATTGAAAACACTTTAAGAGACATAAGCCAACAAGCGAAGAATTAATCAACGATTAATAACAATATCTGTTCAAATAGGGTAAAACAAGAAATACCATGCAAACATCACATCAATATCTTGACCCAGTAGCACTTACACGTATCGGTGGCATGGAACTCGTTGCGAGGCTCGTTGTGGAAGGGTTTGTCACGGGGTTGCACAAGAGCCCGTATCAGGGATTCAGCGTGGAATTTGCTGAACATCGTCAATATATGCCCGGGGATGAAATCCGCTATATTGATTGGAAGGTCTTCGGTAAATCCGATAGATTCTATGTGAAAAAATTTGAGGAGGAGACGAACCTTCGTGCATATATTCTACTTGACACCAGTGCATCAATGAACTATAAACATAGTGACGACACTCTGACGAAGTTTGAATATGGCTGTTATCTTGCGGCAACGTTGACTTACCTGATGTTAAAGCAGCGTGACTCTGTTGGATTAGCACTTTTTGATACGGATATTAGGCAATATATTCCACCGAGGGGGGCTGCAACACATCTGCGTGCAATTATGACTGCTTTAGAAAATGCTTCCCCAGGTGACGAAACTGAACTGAGTAGTCTGTTCCATGAGCTTGCAAAACGGATTGTGCGGCGTGGCTTGGTTATTGTTATCTCTGATTTACTTGATGAACCTTCACATGTTATCTCAGCACTCAAACACCTTCGCCATCAAAAACATGAGGTTATCGTTTTCCACTTACTTGACAACGCTGAAATCACTTTCCCGTATAAAGGTTCAGTTATATTTCGGGATATGGAGACTGGACAAACACTTTCAACGCAGGCAGATTCACTGAAAGCCGCTTACCTTGAAAACCTGAATCAGTTTATTCAAAACTATAGACGTGGGTGCGGTGCAAGCCAGATTGACTACGTTCAAATGGATACAACTACTCCATTTGACCATGCCTTGTCAGCGTATCTATCCAGACGGAAGTAACAACCGACCTTACTATCATCAAACAGGATGTGTAAACTTTTCGTTGTCCTTTGACGTTTCCCTATAAACGTTCTTGGATATTGTAAAACAACAACTAAAGCTAAATTTAGGAGATAAACTTATGAGAACCTTTGTTTTCTTTATGTTATTCGCATCGATTTTTATGTTCGGATGCGGAGAAGACACCGATGAAGATATGGTTGAAATGCTTACGCCGTTGGAACAGACAGAAGCGGCAATGGCGAAGATGATTGAGAGAAGAGATGCGTTACAACAAAAAACTGAAGCATCTGGTGATTATTCAACATTGTTAGATGAAGTTGAAATTATCTACCAAGAAGAACTTGGTTTCGGAGAAACAGTCTAGGTACAAATGTTAACTAAATGGCAAACCACGTTGAGTCTTCTTGTTGAAGATAGCACATCTGATAGTGCCGATCTTGAAAGATATATTAATTTCGTTTCTGCACACCAGAATGAAGATGGTACATTTAAAAATGAGATGTTCCTTGAATTCATGAGCGCGTTTGATGGAATCGTCACTGAATTTGTAAAACTCTCCTTTGAGAATCCTGATAGCACCGAGTTAGAAGTGGTTGGATTGCTTGATGACTCTATCAAAGCAGGAGATGTAAGTATTCAGTACCCAGAAGGGCATTAACATGTTATGGGTGAAGATTCAGCCAGTTCAAATCCTATTATTTGAAAATTACTACCTATTGCCAAGAGAATCTTTCAGAGCTAACAAAATGGAGATAGATACAAATGCGTTTATATATTTCTCTGTTTTTGCTTATTGCTGTTTTAGCAATCGGTTGTGGTGAAGATACCGATACACATACAGGCAATCAAGTCCTAATAGTAAGAAAAGATCCTTTTATGGCTGAGGCAGTGGAAGCAATGGAGCGTGTCAATCAGAGGAGGACTGAAGAACACAAGAAGGCTCAGGAAAGCGTTGAGTTTTCTCAATTGTTTCAAATTTCTGACTTGATATTAGAAGATGAAGTCGGATTTGATACTGAATACTTTTATGATGAAATATTGGTAGTGTACGAGGAAGCAAGGGGAGAGCTTCATAATGAAGGAAAACTCACTCTTGCTGATTCGGATAGGTATCTTAAGTTTCGTCAAGACTATCATAGAAAAATAGTTTGGGATATGGAGACAACGGGTGGTGAATTCCTGTTTGAGTTTCTGAGTGCTTATGATGAAATCGTTACGGAATATGTGCGTCTTTCATATCAATATTCTTCTTTAAGCGATGAAAGTCTACTTGCACAGTTGAAAAAATCTGCTAAAGAAGAAAAGGTAGAGGTACAATATCCTGAAGGTTTCTAAACCTATATAACACCTTCTGGTAGAATCCTCAACACAACCATATCTATGAAAACGGACCGTATCACTATAATAGGATGTAATGGTTGTGGTAGTGTCTGCTGCTTTGGCTTGATTACGTCACATCACTGCGACAAATTCTGAATCGTCAACAGTGTACAACGTTGGTCCGCTTTTATATTTTGCAACATTCCCACAACCGATAATACTCCATCTGAGGAATGCCATGAAATGTGTCCTGTTTTACTGTACTACGGTTTTCAGATGGATTCGATCCCGTTAGTGTCGCTGTTTAATCCCAAAGTTTGCAGGAACGCATTAAGATTCGGTGTCTGTATTGATGTGCGGCGCAACTGTTTAAGATGCTGTAACGTTTCGATGCGTTCAAGTGCTGATTGTATCGCTTGCAAGTTATGGGCCTGGAAACGCACCTCCAAATTTTCAACAATTCCCTCAATAAGGCTTTCCCGCGTCCCTTGTTCAATACCTTGTTCAATACCTTGTTCAATACCTTGTTCAATACCTTGTTCAATACCTTGTTGTAGAAAATGTTGGATGACCGATGATTCGTGCATTGCTACCTCCAATATGGTATTACGTATAGTCTCATAGTCAAATATTAACCCACTCAAAATCGCTAAATCTGCCAAATAATCCGCCTTGGCGGATGTATCCACTAATACGGAATCCGCAACCTGAACACATTCTCGGAGCCAGTCATCAAGTGGCATACCTTCTGGTGGCTTCATCAGCGGCGTAAAAGGAATTAAACCTTTCAGTCGCGTTTCTAAAAACGCCTCGCCCTCTAAATCACACAGCCGGATAACTTTGTACTGGATGCGGACCTCATATCCTGGCATTTCTTGAAAATACTCACCCGGATCTGTTTTGCCTGCTTCCGGATGCAGGTAAATAACATGTGAATAGACAGGAAGACCAAAGAACTCAATACCTCTCCCCACATAACCCGCGATACGGCGCGGCATGGGCACCTGTGTACTGTCGTACGTTTGCATTTCTAAATGCACGATAACTTCCTTACCGCGTACGTTCGCGTGTATGAAACTATCCGCACGATTGGACTTGACAGTGGGTTGTTCGGTATCAAGCACACTGATTACTTCTGTCTCAGCGGTGTTGAGACAAAACCAGAGCCAATCCTCGGGGTTTTGATGAATGAGCAGCTTTGAAACAGCATCAAATTGTTGTCGAGTGTTGGATGCCGATTGTTCTGGCTTTTGTAACATATCAAGAACACCTCTGAGAATATAGAGTTAAGGTTAGTACTTTCCCCACGACTGCATATTAAAGTTTAACATACACCGGTAGTGGAAGTCAAGCAATTTTGGCACGAATGCCTCTGGACTATTCCCACTTTTTAGTTGACACAACCCCCTTGATTATTATAAAATTAAACATAAACCAAAACCGACAGCACTACAAGGAGACGAACATGAATAAATTACATACTTTCTGGAAGACCCTTACACCCCTGATGCTATTGACCTTTATTTTTGTCCTGCCCCTCTCAGCTGAGGAACAAACCGACGATGAAGCAGCACAATCTACCAAAAATTATGTTGAATTCACACTCGGTGGTACATACTCCGACATCAAAGAGATGAGTTTTTTCGGCACTTCATCAACAAAAACACTGCGCGGGCTCTTCAAAAAACTGGACGCACTGAAAAATGATGATGAAGTCGCTGGAATCATCTTCAAAATCGGGAATATCGGAATAGGATGGGCAAACCTACAAGAAATTAGAGAAAAACTAAACGAATTTCAAGATACCGACAAAGAGATGATCGCATATCTGGAAACCGGTGGAAATGCCGAGTACCTCCTCGCGACTGCTATGGATCGTATTGTCTTCATGCCCTCAGGATACCTAAATCTCATCGGTTTGCGCTCAGAAATCATGTTCTATAAAGGGCTCTTAGAAAAATTAGACATTGAAGCAGATATGCTCGCAATGGGAAAATTCAAATCCGGTGTTGAACCCTACATGCGCGACAGCATGTCAGATGCCTTCCGTGAATCTATGACAGGACTACTGGATGACCTATATACACAAATGCTGGAAAAGATCGCAGATGGTAGAGACGGAATTAACACAGAACTCGCAGCAAAGTTAATCGACAACGGTCCCTATACCGCAATAGAAGCAAAAGAAGCAAAACTCATTGATGAACTACAATATTACGATGAACTCATTGATACGATAAAAGCAAAACCAGACGTAAATGTAGTCAAAGACGGCACAAACACAAAAAAGAAAAGAAAAGTCCCCGATTTAAATAGTGTCTTTGGACTGATGCAGTTGATGAACATGCTGAACCCGCAGCCAAAAGCAAATGCAAAACCCGCAGAAAATCAACTGGCACTCATCTACGCAAGCGGTCCTATCCTACCCAATGTCAACACCATTTTACCAACGACTTCTCTGATTACACCGAAAACGTTAAAAAAAGCGTTTGAAAAAGCGCGTTCCGACAATTCTATCAAGGCAGTTGTGTTCCGTATAGATAGCCCAGGTGGTTCTGCCTTCGCTTCTGATCTCATTTGGCGGCAGGTTATGCTCACACAACGTGAAAAACCTGTCATTGTTTCCATGTCAAATTACGCCGCATCCGGTGGTTATTATATCGCTATGGCAGCAGGAACAATCGTCGCACAACCCGCAACGCTTACCGGCTCAATCGGTGTCTACGGTGGCAAACTCAACATGAAAGGTCTCTATAACAAAGTCGGTTTGACAAAAGAGATTATCGCACACGGGAAAAACGCAACGCTTTACTCCGATTACGGCAACTTCACACCAACAGAACGTGAACGCGTCCAAAGAATGATGAAAACTATCTACGAAGAATTTGTCAACAAGGCAGCTGATGGCAGGAAAAAGACATTTGCAGACATTGATGCAGTCGCACAAGGTAGAGTCTGGACAGGAAAACAGGCAAAAGAACTAGGACTCGTTGATGAACTCGGTGGACTCAATACTGCACTAACTATCGCCAAAAAACAGGCAGGTTTGAAGGAAGATGACAAATACGACATCCTCATCCTACCGGAACAGAAATCCTTGTTTGAACAGATCTTTGAGGATATACTTGATGACGAAGCAGGAATCTCAACGCCATTGCCGATACAATTGGTACAGCAGCATCCCGCACTGTCCCTATTAAAAACACATTGGCATCAAATAATAACATGGTTGACACTCTTCGAAAAAGAACGAGTGATCACTGCTCTACCTTTTCATATTGAAATTCGGTGATTTTATGAATTCCAACGATTTTCACGTAGACGTAACTGACGAACAGGTTGCATTTTTTCAAGATAATGGATACTTGAGCATTCCGCGCATCACGACTGACGATGAAGTTGAATGGCTAAAAGGTATCTACGATAAACTCTTTAATGAACGCACGGGTGAAGAGCAAGGACGCTATTTTGACCTTGCCGGTCCCCGCGCTCATACCGATCGCGAAACACTGCCACAGGTATTAGGACCAGAAGCACAATTCCCAGAACTCCGAGAGACAACCTATTTCAAAAACGCACAACGACTCGCAGCAAAACTGCTCGGAGAAAAACAGGAAAAGGTCGGTGGGGGCGGACACATGATACTCAAACCCGCTCACTACGGAAACGAAACACCTTGGCATCAAGACGAAGCATACTGGAATCCCGCAGTCTTACCGCACAGTTTAAGCGTTTGGTTACCACTCGACAAAGCAACACTTGAGAGTGGATGCCTCCAGTTTATCCCGAAATCCCACAAAGGTGACGTACGTTGGCATCGCCACATCAACAACGACCCACTTGTACACGGCTTAATTACCGATGATGTTGATCCATCAGAAGCAGTCGCATGTCCGATACCTGCAGGGGGTGCAACGTTCCATCACTGCCGCACTTTACACTATTCCGCGCCCAACAGCACCCCACAAGAACGTCGGGCATATATCCTTGTCTTCAGCGGTCCACATCAAAAATTGGAAACACCCGCACACCGTCCCTGGATAACAGAGGAACAGGAAGCACTCGCAAAACTAAAATCATTAGCAGCAGATAGGGAATAGCAATCTAAAGTAGTAGGCATGCTCCGCGTGCCGTTCACACGCACAAAAAAAGATGTCCAAGATTACAGACACGGCACCGCGAAACGAAAGGACAACCCAACCGTATTTGGAAAAATTGCGGACATATTGAGGTTACCAGCATGGCTGAGTATATTGATGGGATTAATCCTAATATCCTCAAATGGGCACGCGAACGTTCCGGGTACTCTGTGGAAGCAGCTGCCAAAACTTTAAGTAAAGATATTTCATTCATCTATGAATGTGAGTCTGGCAATTCTGCGCTCACTTATGCTCAACTTGAAACTTTAGCTGATAAGTACAAACGGCCTGTTGCTATTTTCTTTTTTCCTGAACCTCCAGAGGAAGAAAATATTGCTGAGAATCTTGCCCTACGAAGTTCTGATATTGAACGGTTAGAACCGCGAATCCATATTCTGTTGCGACAAGCTTATGCGCGACAACTTTCCTTGATGGAACTCAACCGCGGTAGCAATCCATCTGAAAACAAAATTTTTGTAGATGTTCATGCACAGCTCAACGATTCACCTATAGAATTAGCAAAACAAACTCGAGTGTATCTGAACATCAGTGTTGACGAACAAACAGGTTGGAGTAATCCCACAGAAGCATTGGAAAATTGGCGTGAATGTATTGAGGAAAAAGGTATTTTCGTTTTTAAAGATGCATTTAAAGATGATTCTGTTGATGGATTCTGTCTTGTTCATGATGTATTTCCAGTAATCTACCTAAATAATAGTAGACCAACAGTCCGACAAATTTTTACATTGTTCCATGAATTAGCACACCTATTGCTTGGAAAAAACGGAATTACCCGTGACATCAACCCCGCAGGTGAAAAAATTGAGACATTCTGTAACCAATTCGCAGCTGAATTTCTTGTGCCATCAGATGACTTAGAATCTCACCTTAAGTTTCCTGATTACGATGATAATGCAGTAGAAAAATTGGCAAGTATTTATAAAGTTAGTCGACCTGTCATTTTGTTAAAGTTAATCAATAAAGGGATTCTTACGTATGAAAATTATCTACAGAGAACGAAGGGGTGGACAGCATTATATGAAGCACATAGGGACCAAAAAACTGAAAATGAATCTCCAGGTGGAGGAAGTTATTACAATACTCAAACAGCATATTTAGGTCCGAGATATATGGAACTTGCCTTTAGCAAGTATTACCAGGGGCAATGTACAATTGAACAACTTTCAGAGCATCTAAACGTCAAGGTTAAAAATTTATCTGAGCTTGAAGACTGCCTGCTCAGAAAGGCAGTCCACAAATGATCTATGTGTTTGACACCAATAGTTTTAGTGTACTTGGTAATTATTATCCGAACCAATTCCCAACTTTTTGGCAATATTTCGATCAAACAGTGAAAGATGGAAAGATTATCTCCGTAAAAGAAGTTGAAAGAGAACTACAACGGTACACTCGGCATCCTCATTTATCTGATTGGATAAAACAGCATAAAAGCATTTTTGTGAAACCGAGCACTGCAGAAACGCAATTTGTTAGGCAAATTTTCTTGGTGCCACATTTCCAAAACTTAGTAAATGAAAAAAATCGCTTAGCTGGATACCCATGTGCCGATCCATTCATCATTGCCTTAGCCAAAACAATAAACGGCTGTGTTGTCACTGAAGAAAAAGAAAAACCTAACGCACCTAATATACCAAATGTTTGTGACCATTTTGGAGTTCCATTTACTAACTTGCAGGGATTCATGGAAAGAGAAAAATGGACATTCTAAGACGCAATAAAAGGACAAACTATGCCAACCCTCTATTTTAGGAGACGCACCAGTGAGAAAAATGGGAATATGGCGCGAATACCTAATTGAAAAACTTGCTGATAGAGAAAGGGCAATTAACTATCTACAAGCTATCCTTGAAGACTATCAAATTTTTGAGGATTCAACAGTAGTTCTAAGATCTCTTCATACCGTTGTTGAAGCACAAGGCGGTATTTCTGAACTGGCAAAACAGGCAAATATGAATCCAGAAATACTCAGAAAAATAATCACTAACGAAGATAGTCCTTTGATTGACGCACTCACAGTTGTTCTTAAAGCACTTGGCTATCAACTTTCGATCCAACCGACACACCCTGAAAACCTAAACCTTGAAGCCTACACTGATGTGTTAGAGACACAAAACACATCAACACAGATAGCAGAAAATTAGGTACATGCAAAAGGAACAGGGGAACGCAAAACTTAAACCGTTAGCAGCAGATAGAAATTGACACAAATTAAGTTACAATCTAAGTGAGAAATAAAGTCACATCAACTGCAAAGAACACAAACAGAATTAATCTGTACGTTGATGAATCTGGACAAGATACCAGAGGAAAATTATTCGTTGTCGCTATTGTTGCCGTAGAAAACAGCGACAGACTCATACACAACTTTAAAGCAGAAAACCACCCTATCTAAAGGGTGGACAACCTATTCTCCCAGCCGGCCGGGAGACAACTCAGCCTACGCAATAGTTTTCAGCTGCGCTTTTATTTCTGATCTTCAACAGAAAACCATCCCAAGAATGAGATGGACAACCTATCCTATTGACCGGTCAATAGGAGCTCAGCATACGCATAGTTTTCGGCTGCACTTTTACTTCTGGTGTCTATTTACAAGTATACACTCTTTTGCATGTGGTGTCAAGATTATTTTTAAACCATAAAAATCACTTTGATCTGTCCAGAAACAATATATCATACCCCAAATCTATTGGAAATCCCAATAAACACTTCCCCAAAAAACCATCATATCCTCCTCACAATCATGTATAATATTACTATGAAAAACCCAATGCAACACTTCTGCGAATTCACAACAAAATACTATCAAAAATACACAACCAAATGCATCGTAGAAAAACAACACAAAAAAATTGTTACTTTTTGAAATTATCCCTTTCAGACCTTTCATTCCTGTCGGGTTTCGCTTCGCTCTACCCGACCTACAACACCACAGGAATATTAACGATTGTGATAAAAAACGTCCAAAATACCTAAAACTAAATAACCCTTCAACAAATTTTATCTATTTGACTTTATTGTTACACTGTTATATAATCTAAAATCACAATGACTAAATTTACGACTATTTCTAACTTTTCCTTATTGAGTGTCTTATGTCTGATATTAACTCAAAATATGACCAAAAAGTTGAAAAATCAAAATGTTACACTTTCACCAAATTAAAAAAATGCAATTGCCAAAAAACACACAAAAAACACCTATAAACCCTTGCTGTTATGGGATTCATAACCAAAAATAAAAAGTTACCAAAAAAACGAAAAAAGTGTCCATTTGGTAACTTTTTCACACAAAAACCACTGATGAAATTAGAACATGCACAGCATACCTGACACGAAAAGGATGTACTCAATTACGTCGTTTACATTCACATTACTGGAAAGACCAAAAACTACCCGCAAAAATAAGGGATATTATTATGTCAAAATTTTTTTTGAATTTATTTGAAAATGTTCCAAGTGCAAATCATTTATTAGATATGGAACCAAAAGAATTAGCTGGACATGTCCTATTGTCCTTAGAAAATGATGATTTAATTAAACCTGATGAACTCATAGGACATCGTTCAATGTCAAATGCATTATATCAGAAAAGGGATTTATCTGATGTATACCCAAAAGAACTACATGACAATGTTATTTTTGCTCTAATGGAAGCATGGCAATATTTAAAAAGTGCATGTTTTGTCGCAACAAGACCGAGTAGTTTAAGCACAATTCATAGTATATATTCTAGTCCAGTATATTTTGTTACCAGATTAGGAAAATCTATAGAGACGTTTGAAGATTATAAACGTTTAATATAGTGACTTTATTAGGAATTAGGAAATTATAATTAATGAGTTCATGGTCACTTTTTATTACAATTATTTCAATTATTATTACCTCTACCTCGGTTATAGTTACCATTTTTATATATCGACAAAAGAGCAAAACAATGACATTCTACCATTACAAAGATAAAGCATCGGATTTTTTGCAATCTGGCAATCAATTAGCAAAAGCCTTGAAGTTCTGTAAAAAAGCACTTTATCTTGCAGAAACAAATGATCAAAGAGCAGAAATATGGTTGATAATATTCCATATACATACACATAAACAAATAGGGGCAAGTGAAAAATACAGTGATTGTATAGATAAAGATTTTTTATGGGATTACTCGCAATTTAAACCGCCAAAGAATTATCAAACACCATCCTCAAAAGAACTTCTGAAATAACTCCATGAACAAACTATATCTCGGTGGAACACTTGAAAAAATACTTATGATAGACAAAGAAGGAACTAACCATGCCAACACTTGATTTTAATGGTAAACAATTTATCAGGGGACATCACTTGACCGTGCCCATCAAGACGTTAGAGATAGACAAAGAAAAATCCTTACTGGCAAAGAAAGTTGGTGCTATAATGACAAGTCGATAGCCCACTCCTTCAGGAATAGCTTGACAAAAATAGTCCTGTTGATGGAGAATATATAGAACGCGACGGTCACACCGTCCGTGGCAAAAAGAGGGGCTGGAGGCAAGAAGACACTCGCAAAACTTAAGTCGTTAGCGGCAGATATGGAGTAACAATTACACACATAATCCAGACGGTAGGTTTGATTAGGAAACCGAACCTATTAAAAAATATTCACATATTTTAGATTTTACTATAAGGAGAACAACAATATGAATGAAACACGAGATAATTTTCTTACTGAACTTCTGAACTACTTGAACAAATCAAAAACGATCTGGAACAACACATAGGACTTTGGAACACAAGTAGTAAATTTATAGTCATAATGCCAAGTGGAATACCTGTACGTTGTCAAAGTCCAAGAGAGACTTTTAATCAAGTAATTAAAATGCTTGGAGTAGAGGACGTATACGATCTGAGTATTAGAACTCCAAACAGACTTCTCATTTCAAATGAACGTCAATCTGAAAATCATATTGAAATTGTATCAGGACGCTACATACAAGCTGCGTTTAGTAATCCACATAAAGCAGAAATACTTATGCAAATTGCTGAAAGACTTAATGTTGAATTGTTTATCATAGATATTGATACAAGGAATGAACTAATAGCAGCATGGAGAACACATAATGATAAGCAGATTCATACTACTCCTCAACCGTCCACTTCGTAGTCGCGCTATTTATTGTGCTTTTGCATTCAGAAAGTTACTAAAAGAACCTATGCGATTAGTTTTTAAACAAACTTTGTATAAGGGAGAACTATATCATGAATGAAAGCGAATTTCGGTCATATCCATATATCATTAAGTGTTTAAAGGAACTATCCTGGGATACGAAAAACCCGAAACGGGGCGGAGATGTTTATACACAAGGTGAATTTCGCAAGCATGATACAATCTTACACGGTGCTTTGGGATTAGACACACCCGAAAATATAGTTCTCATACCGTGGGAGGGTGGACACCGTTATTGGATAATAGAGGCTAAGGCTGATCACAAAGATTTAAGCAAGGCAATTTTTGAAGCTCAGCAATATGCCGATAAAATTAATAATGCTAACAATCTTATACAAGACGTTGGTGACAAAAATGGATTGGCCCGTTTTGTTACAGGGATAGCTGGGACACCAGATGACACGTTTTATGTAACGACACAGTTTTGGAATGGTATAGAATGGTCAGAAATTGCCATAAATGATTATGAAACAACAGGATTCCTATCAAAGGAGCAGTGTCAGTCTATATTAAGTGAAAACAGCCCTAATATAGACCTTTTTGATGATGATCCAGATAGATTTCTCTTGAAAGCTAATGATATTAATAAAACTTTGCAAACAAATGAAATACCTGTTGGAGACAGAGCGAAAATTATGGCTGCTCTATTATTAGCATTAGCACAAGACAGGAATATGCAGATACATACAAATCCAACCCGATTAATACGTGAAATTAATGGATTGATAGAAGATCTGCTTAGACAACATGGCAAAGGGGAATTTGCTGGAGCTATCAAATTAGCACTACCCGCTACAGAAAAAAACCATAAGAAATTCAGAAAAGCTATTATTGAAACGCTTCAGCACCTTCGCGAAATGAACATCCGTTCAGCAATCAATAGCAGTGATGATGCTCTTGGTAAGTTTTACGAAACATTTTTGAAATATGCAAATGGCGCAAAAGAAATGGGCATAGTTTTAACACCACGCCATATTACTCGCTTTGCTGCTGATATTATTGGCATAGGTCCTAATGATATTGTATTTGATCCCGCGTGTGGAACGGGTGGATTTCTCATTTCTGCATTGGAGGCAATGAAAGAAAGTCCTAATGCCGACTATAGAAAGTTCGCTGCAGAAGGACTTTATGGTGTTGAACAACGAGATGACGTTTATGGTTTAGCAATAGTTAATATGATTTTTCGAGGTGACGGAAAATCTAATATTTACGACGGTGATTGCTTTGATCATGAATTTTGGCAAAGAGATGGTAAAATTTGGTATTCACTGGAAGACAAGAAACCTGATGGAGCTAGTAAACCATTCTCGAGGGTTTTAATGAATCCACCTTTTAAGTTATCAACAAATGATGAGTCAGAGTTCATTAGTTATGGATTAAGCCAAATTAAAGTAGGCGGAATAATGTTTGCCGTTCTTCCTCATCGTGTTGTTGGTGGGAAGAAATATCAAATGTGGCGAAAGCAACTTTTGAAAAGACATACGTTACAAGCATGTGTAAAATTTGACAAGAATGTATTTTATCCTGTTCAGGAAGCCACCTACGCAATAATACTGAAAGCTCATCAACCTCATCCAGTAAGAAATGATATTTTTATGGGAAGTTTGTTTGATGATAATCATAGACCCCGTAGGTCAAAAATGCTATCAGATCACGAGGCAGTAGACAATTTAGACGAACTTACGAAAAATATAAGACGTTTTCTATTAGGACAACATGTGGAAAAAATAGATCGTGAACAGATACTTGTTCAAATTGATCATGAAGATCCTAAAAATGACTGTAATTTTGTACCTGAAGCATACTTAGAACCGGGTGAATGCGAAATTAAGAAGGTTGATATTGCATTTCGATCGATCGAATCTAAATCAGCGAAATTGCGTGTGGATGCCAAAACTCAACATAGAACAGATTCTTCAAAACCAGAAAATCTTACAGTATTTCCTTTGTCTTACTTCATTGAAAAGCAGGAAGTTACGAAGGTGAAGACGCTTAAGGAATACCCAGAAGGAAATATTCCAGTAGTGTCTGCCCAGCACAATGAAAATGGTATTGCTGCTTGGTTAAGTATCCCTGATGAATATTGTTTTGAGAATTGTATAACAATATCAATTTTACACAACACAAGACCATGTGAAGCATTCTGGCATCCTTATCGGTTCGCCGCTCTTCATGGTAAGGTAATAGTATTACGTCCCAATAAAGAACTTATAATTAATCCTGATGCTATTATATATCTGTGTGAGGCGATTACAACATACAATTCATGGCGATACCATTATGCTAGGTTAGTTAGATTTGATGAATTAATGGTGGAAGTACCAACTCACCTGGGTAAACCTAATATAGAAGAAATGGCGAAAATTGTAAGCTCGTAAGCCTAGCATAATTTAATCACAAATAGAGAATCTCAAACTTTTTTACCTATAGTTTGGTCCCTAATATTGAACTTAGATTTGTCACCTTACAAGAGACAGTCACTAAAACAATGAACATATTCTGCACAGGCATCAGCTGCTCAGGACGCAAAGAACTCATAAAAGACTTCGAAGCACTCTGCCTACAAAGACAACTCAACATCGGGTTCTTCAACGTAGGCGACTACATGCACCGAGTCGCAGCAGAAGCACGCGTCCATTTCACACAAAAAGTCCTCGACTCAGACCCAGCCGTCCTATCATTAGCACGCCGAACCGCATTCTACGAAATCGCAAGAGATGCCAAAGCATACCAGCATGCAATCATCGGACTACATGCATGCTTCCGATGGCGAGGCAGTCTACTGGAAGGATTTACATTCAAAGACATAGAAATCCTACCCCCCGATATGTTTATCAACGTCGTTGACAACATCGCAGACATCTACGCACGCATGGAGAAAAACGCGCAATGGGCAGGCATCAAAAAAACAGCACTCAATGTCTGGTTAGACGAAGAAGAATTCCTGACACGACACCTCGCACATCTCACCGAAAAACCATACTACACCGTTGCAAGACAACACGAACTCGCAAACTTCTATGAACTCCTATTTTCAGACAAACCCAAATTCTACCTGAGCTACCCGATTACACTCTTAAGAGACACACCAGAGGAGATACAAAAAATACGCAAACTCGGAGACAAACTCCGTCATTCATTTATCGTCTTTGACCCACTCGCAATCAAGGACATGGCACTCGTCACCTTCTCAAAAGCAGAAGCAGATGACGAAATGTTGAATGTCCCAGAAACGATGAGCGAATTAGACGACGACGTAATTGAGCAGATCAAAACGCGCACCATCTCAAGAGACTATCAGTTTGTCCACCAGAGCGATTTTGTCGTTGTCCTATATCCCACAGACAAATTATCACCAGGTGTTCTCAGCGAAATGAACTATGCAACACGACATAACAAACCGGTATATGCTGTTTACAATGAAACCCGCAGCATCTTCTTCGAAAACTTATGTGATAAAATATTTGACACCTTTGAGGAATTAGACGATTTCTTAAAAGAAACGTACCAGAATAGATAAAATGAAATTTTATAGTGAAATCTATAATTACTTGCACACTGCTGTAGCACAAACTGTATAAAGAAAAAATTGGGTAATATTTTGTTCTTTGTCTGAACCAGGATTTTCAGGATTACCAGATTTCCAGGATTTTTCTCATCATATCCTATTCAAAAAAGAACCTAAACGCGCATCAAAAGTCCTTGATAAGGTAAATCCCGGGGAATGCTATATAGCATTCATACCGTTGATTTGAAAATCTGGTAATCCTGAAAATCTGGTAATCCTGAAAATCCTGGTTCAGACAAAAGTACAGACCGTGAAATTCGCGCAATCAGCAATTCTGACAAAAATAACTAATTAAATCCTTATGATGTCTACTGAAAACAAAAAAACTATCTTGACTATGAACATTGCGATCCTTTCCCGTGGACCCGACAACCACTCAACTCGAAGTCTCGTTGAAGCTGCCCAAAAAGCAGGTCACACCGCGCACGTCAGAGACCCATTCGGTTTCTACATGCAAATCGGTGGAACCGGTCCACGCATGACCTATGATGGCGGCCCCGCAGAAAACTTTGATGTCGTTATCCCGCGCCTCAGCGGCGCAACAGCAAGATACGGGGGAGAAGTCCTATTACACTTTGAATGGCTCGGTATCCCTGTTGTGAATTCTGCAAACGCCATAGCAAACGCACGAAACAAGTTTCGTTCACTACGCATCCTTGCACAACACGGATTACCCATTCCCCCCAGTCTTACCGTCGGCTCTGCCTCATTTTTAGAAGACGCAGTACCTGAAATAGGCGATTACCCGTTCATCCTAAAACCCTTTTACGGCACACACGGAATCGGGGTAATGTTATTAGACACACCAACTTCACTCACCTCAACAGTAGAAGCCATGTGCGAACTACATCGGGACTACATCATTCAATCCTTTATCGCAGAAGCAGCAGGCGTAGACATCCGAGTCCTTGTCGTCGGGGGCAAGGTCATCGCAGCAATGAAAAGACGTGCGACCGCCGGTGAATTCCGAGCAAACATACATCAAGGAGCTAATGGACAAGCAATAACACTCACAAAAGAATACAGCCACATCGCAACAGAAGCAGCCACAGCATTAAACTTAGGAATCGCTGGTGTAGACCTACTACAGACAAAAAATGGACCCGTCATCTTAGAAGTCAACACCTCCCCAGGATTTCAGGAACTGCAGTCCGTCACTGGTACCAATATCGCAAAAACAATGATAGACTTTGCTGTGGAATTAGCAAAAAAAACGAAAACAGGAAGGAACAGGTAACTAATTGGCTTCTCATCAACGAAGAATCTTGATGTTCAATCACGAGTTTCCTCCCATCGGTGGAGGGGGTGGTAGAGTGAGTTATTTTCTGGGAAAACACTTCGCTGCTGCAGGACACGAGGTACACCTCATCACCTCACAATTCCGCAATTACCCAAAAAGGGAAGAGGTGGAAGGATTTCACGTACATAGAGTCCGTGCACTACGCAAAAACCCAAACGTTTGTGCAGTTCATGAGATGCTAACATACTCCATAAGTTCAAGTATTTACGGATTGAGGTTTGCAAAGCAGTTCAAGCCAGACATCGTTCAGGTCTTTTTCGGTATCCCCGCAGGTGGCGGTGCATACCTTCTGCAGAAATTCAGGAAAACCCCTTATGCAGTGTTCTTAGGCGGCAGAGACGTACCACGTCCCGATCCCGATCCACCCTATTATCGCTGGTTATACATGCTGCTAAAGCCGATGATACGAGCGATTTGGGATAATGCCGCTGCCGTTGTCTCATGTAGTGACGACCTACGTGACCTTGCACATCTCACAGATACAGATGTCAACATAGATGTCATTCCAGACGGTTTAGATTGGAAAAGTTATGACCCATCACAACGCAACGCAAATCCACAAACAGTCCGATGCCTTGCAGTGGGTAGACTCATTCCACGTAAAGGATTTCAATTTCTCATTCGCGCACTGCCGAAAATACTTGACAAAACGGAACACAAATTTGAGATAGAGATAGTCGGTGATGGTCCTTACAGAGATGAACTGACGAAATTAGCAGAAAATCTCGGTCTCACCGATTACATCCGTTTCACTGGCACGGTGTTATACGAAGAACTCCCGCAAAAGTATCGTGAAGCAGACATCTTCATATTGCCATCTCTTTCAGAGGGAATGCCACTTGTCGTTTTAGACGCTATGGGAACAGGTTTGCCCATCATTGCAAGCCGTGTTGAAGGCATTGATGAATTGGTTGAAGACGGTGTTAACGGTGCCCTGTTCAACACCGCCGATGTTGACGAACTTGCACAATGTCTCATAAAACTAATAAACGCAGGTGAAAAACGGCTTGAAATGGGAAAAACAAACAACGAAAAAGTCAAACCCTACGATTGGAAAAACATCGCAAACGCATATCTTGCCCTTTATGAAAACATCTTAACAAAAGGAAAATTGTAGGAGCGATCTCCGAATCGAGACCTCTGTAGGAGCGATCTCCGAATCGAGACCTCTGTAGGAGCGATCTCCGAATCGAGACCCTATGAATAACGTGGGTTTGATAAAACAATTCAATTTTGAATGTGGTGTTCCGTTCATGTTCATCTTGGTTGAAAACCAGAACACAACCCTTGCTCCGTAGGAGCAATATGTTTATAGCAAATGTCCAACACAGCACTCCGCTCCGTAGGAGCGGTATGTGGTTTCAGCAAACATAGCACTCCGCTGGAGTGCAAGAACTTGAAAAACCGATTTTCTATAAACATAGCACTCCGCTGGAGTACTGCGATTTATTCGGCATCAAATTTGGGTAGGCGTGATATAACGTGTTGGATTCCTCTAAATCATTGCGTCAAACCCACTTCAATATTATTATTAAACTCACGTTATAAATAGGAGAACAACAAACACATGCTGCCAATCAAAATGCTTGCCATCGGTGCGGGTGGTCTACAACGCGCCTTAACACATCAATTCGTTCATATTCTCAATCAAAGAAACCTTTATAACGGTGGTATCTTTGTCGGACAACCCACAGGCACTGAAAAAGCAGAGGCCTTTAACAAACAGAACGGAATATACCACGTCGCCACCTTTGACTTAGAAGGCATTCATGACATTCAACAGATTTCAAGTGTAGTCGGCGCAACAACACTCGCAACAGAAGCAGGACGCGAACAGTTCTATGCACAAACCAAAAATGAATTAGACCTTATTCTAATAGGCGTAACAGAAGCAGGAATAGCAAAGGGTGAACTCGCAATGGACGTGTTAGACGCAACACTTTATCGTTACTTTACCCAGCACGGTACAGACGCATCCCTTTGTGTCATCAACACCGATAACCTACGAAACAATGGAAACATCGTCCGAAACATTCTTATCAACGAATACCCAAAACGCACAGATGATTACACAAAATGGTTGGATACAAATATCGGGTTTCTCAACGAGATGGGTGACCGTCTTGTCCCTCAAGTCCACGCAATTCCCGATGAAATCAAAGAAGCAGCACAAGCACAAATAGAAGGTGATGATGCATTGATCACCTACGCAGAAAAGATGCCACAAACACCCTTTATTTTGGAAGACCTTGAGGGTAGACTACGCGTTCCCTTCGGTGAACTTGATGACTTCGGTGTCGTTGTTAGTCAGGAAAGTATAGAAACTTATCACGATTGGAAACTGCTTTTAGTCAACTCCGTACACGTGCCGGGCATTACACACAAAGGCATGCTTTCTGGCATTGAGTACGTCAACGAAGCAGCATCACATCCAACATTCGCACCACATCTGGAACGGTTGATGAAAGGATACGCCAAAATCGTCGAGGCGGATATTCCAATAACCGGGAAAAGTGCCGAAACGTATACATTGGAATTCATCGACCGCATACGTCGCGTCAAAGACGACAACGCCCGAATCAACATCATAGAGACAGTCAAGCTCCGTGAACGTGCCGCAGACATCGTCCGATCCCCCAACTATCATAGCAGCACCGATCTCTTCAAAGCCGACTTCGCTTATGCCTTCGCTACAGTACTACGTTTTTTGACACCCCATACAATATCAGGTGACACCTACAATGGCATCACCGATACTGGAACAGAATATGAAATACGCGACCCCGACAGAACAATACAAAACACATTGAACAATGCATTCGGTGCAAACCTAACAGACGTGCAAAACCGAATGGATACCATCTTCTCAAATGCAACATTGTGGTCCCCACAGAATCCAACACCCGACAACGCCTTAAGTCAGAACCAAGACTTTTGCAGACGCGTCGCACAATACTATCATCAGTTAGTTAACGGAAAAACATGCCTTGAGGTGTTAGAAAATATCAATGCAGAGACCACACCTTGTCTCATCTTCGCAAAAGATCCGAACAGTTTCAAATGAAGCAACTTTCTCCGAAACAGCTGTCTTGACTTTTTCTGTGAAGCCTAACTTGAATGCCTCACATGCTTTTCGTTTTTTTCATGACTTTTGCGGGGCACCTTAAGTTTAGCATTCCATTTATAGCGGACTAACGCATAAACAGCGGGATAACTCATTTTGACACCGAAAGTCTCTTCAATAGGGTCTGTTATCTGTTGATAACTTGAGAAACTTGTTGGTTTTTGGAGTTCCTGCCGCAAAAGTTCTTGTTGTTCTTGAGTGAGTGGGTGTGGATGTCCTGTGGAATAATCTCGTTTCAAAAAGGCATCAAGTCCACTAGTTGTATAAGTCGCTCACCAGTCTCCAACTGTTTTTCGGTGAACGCCAATCATCTCTGCTGCTTGTTGACGCGTTTTTACCTGACCACTGCGATTAGATATAGCATAGTGCGTCTTTGTTTTTGATAACCTTTATTGGTATCCACATATCGTCCCTACGGAACTAAAGTGGGGGGAACCCTACTGGCTATAACATATCGTCCCTACGGAACTGAAAAGCATTGTTCCCATTAAGAAATCACTAAATTGACGCTTATGAGAAGCAGAATACGCGCATGGTATTCTGCATTGGTTGGGAAACCGCAACCTAACCTGAGATAGGAGTGTGTCTGTTCATTTTCAAAATTTACGATAATTAGCGAGTCAGTGCGTAGGCGACGACATTCATGCCTTGCCTAAATGCCCACTGTCGCTGTTCTTCACCGCCAGGACTGCAGACTCTACCTTCCCAGGCACAATTCAGGTCGTTGGGACAGAAGTAGACCATGACCTTGCCATCATCATCCATGATAGCCTGATCAAAATCATAGCTCGGAATAAGTTTGTCACCACCGAGATACTCGTTATGTTGATAGAGTGTGTGGTATATTGGATGGGTGAGATCCAGTCGTTCGAATTTTTTGTCCGGATAGATACGTTTCATCATCGTCTGAACTTGCGGCCAGAAGCGTTCATATCGTATATCGCAATCTTCTACATGTAGAAATCCGCCCCGTTCAAAGTATTCTCTAAACTTGTTTAGTTGATCGTTAGTGAACCGCATTGTGTTGCGTCTACCGTGTCCTGTCATATAGAGCATTGGATAATCAAAGATCCATGGGTCATCAATTTCTACGTATTGTGGGTGATCGCGCACATCAACATCAATGGCAGTATTTTCTGCAAGGACTTGTGTGAACATTAGGTCTGATTGCCAACGGTAATAGTTTACAAGATTTGTCCACCAATCGCCACCGGGATATTTGAGTCGGACGAACCTGAATTTTTCTCCTGTTGGATCCATGCCAGGATGATTATGTTCAATGATCTCTCGTGTACCGTAACGTATGGTATAGTGAAAATCGTTTTTCGAATCGTAAGGGATGTATTCTCCAAATTGTGATTGTGCTTTTACGGAACGTATCAATCCACCGCCAGCCACCGCGGAGGTTGCAAGTCCAACGGAACTCTTGATGAAGGTTCTGCGTGAAAAATGACGGTTGGGTTTGTCTGTTTGGTTCATGTTGATTGACATGTTTTGTCCTCCTCTTTAATAAGGTTTTCCTAAAAGTTCAAATGTGACACTTTGTGCTTCGCCACCTTGCATTTTTGTAGAGGTGCGTGGACTTGCGATTGCACGGATGCGGTGATTGGCAATTCCATGTCCTTTCAGTGCTTTGGCGGCTGCCTCGGCCCGTTGTGTCGCTAGCAGTTTGTTCGCTGCCGGGTCACCTTCTTTCCGTGTATGCCCGACAACTCTAAGATAATATTTCGGAAACGATTTTAGTTTTGATGCGATATCAGCGAGTGCACGCTCGCTCCCTTGAGAAATGCGTGCAGTCCCTCTACCGAATTGGATCGGTTCAATTTTCATCGCTGCAACTGGGGCAAGATTGTTCCAATTATCTTCTGATAATGGATTCAGTACTACCTCTTCCCTGACTTTCTCCTCAACCACAGGTGCTGTGTCAACCAAAATATCGTCTAATCCATTTGCACCGCCTGCGTTCAACACGCCGGGGTGGAATTTATCGTGATGAAGTGACCTTAATATTCCGTCATAGAACAGTGTACGATAATCACCCGACAATGGGTCTGATGTGAGTGATTTGGTTTTGACAAGGACTTGCATAATCTTACCGATCATTGCATCAAGTTTTTCGGTGTCTTTTGCCTCATTCCCAGAGATAACATTGAAATGTGCGTAATTCTCAACGGTATTCCTCCATTCAATGCCTTTAACCAGTTGATTCGCCTCGTTTCGGTTGAGTGCATCTCCGTACTTCTTCGCGTCTGTTTCAATTAGGGTCAACAATCCCTCAGTTTGATTGGTGTAATCATAGTTTGCACGTAGATATGCTTGCACAACATGTGTAACAAGTTCTCGTTTTGTATCTAAAAACTCTCGTTGAACAACTAACACATCAACGATATACCCTTTCAGTTTTGAGCTGTCCAATAGAAGGTGGACACTATCCATAGCGAGAGCTTTCGTCACGTAAGGTTCCCACAAGACGTAAGCGGTGGTTTCACCTGAGTCGGCAGATTTTAGTTTCTTATATACATCTTCTGCGCCGTTTGCATCGGATGCCCAGTTGGTGGGCAGACTCGGCAGACTCATTGTGTTAATCATAATCCGTGCCAGTGTTTCACTTGGTGAATCTGGTGTCAGAACAATACGCGCTTTTGGGTTACTCAAATTTGGGATAGTTGGTACCCCCTGCTTGTGTGCGACAATTGCATCTGCGCCTTTGGATTCATCAATTACGAGGACGATAGAACCGGGAAAATCACCGATAACACTGCCAGCCTTTAGGTATGCATCAATGGTGAAAACCGCCATTTGCACCTTACCATTTTTTAGGTCGCGTGCTCTTCTCACATAATCAGCTTTATCATCAATAAATGTAAGTTTTATTGACTGCCGATCCATTAGGTTTTTCATTGCATCGGATCGGAGTATGGCATATCCGGGGAAAGAGTCGTGTGCAATTTTAATCTCATGGTCGTAACGTGTTGTACTGGTATTTTCAACGAGTTTATTGCGTCTGCCGCCAAGTCGAGGTTCAACCACGAACTTATACACGAGTCCAAGTATACCGATGATAATCAACCAACTTGCGACCATGACAATTCTGCTTTTTGTTTTGGCTTCCATAGTTTTTCCCTCTTCTCTTGACCGAGATTGCTATTTACCCATACGTCTAAAAAGAATAAATCCTACAATAATGATTATCAGACCGATAATGATCCACCCACTATTGTTCCCACTGCGTTGGTTGCCAGGTTGTTGAGACTGCTGTTGTGGTGTTTGCGGTTGTGTGGGTGGTGTAGGTCTTACAGTTGTTGTTATTTCAATAGCATTATTACTCGGCGGTGTGGTAATCCGTTTAATAAGGTCTAAAGCGACAGCATCGGTAAGGGGTTGGATGTCTTCAAACGCATCTTCACCATCCGTGTCAGTATCAGTTCCACCTGTTTCAGCGAGGATTTGTGAGACTGCAGCAACAAGTTCACCCGGATTGTCCGCTTTGCGATAACTATCCGCATCCTTCGCTAAACTATGATCGGTTTGCATATCAACCCCGATAACGTCCATGCGAATTTGTCTGTTCAAAATACTGGGTGTATACTGTTCAACCTTTTCCTGATCCTGTGCTATTCCATCTGTAACGATTAGCAATTGATAGTTTCCGTAGTTATACTGTTTTTCGCGATGTTCAAGTAGTCTATTTGCGCCGATTCGCATATATTTTCCAAGTGGTGTACCGCCGCCGGGTTGTGGTCTATCAATCGCGACCATCAATCTTTCTGTATCCTTTGGTCCCAACGGATACACCCACTCATCATGAATATTACTACCGCTGAACACAAGTAACCCGATATTTGTGCCATCAGGAACTTTAGCTAAAACCTCTTTGAGGGCAGTTTTCGCAGCCTCCATCTTTGACTTTGATTCATCGGCACGAAACTTATCTCTCATTGAACCTGAAGCATCAAGAATCACAATGATATTGTCCGAATGCAGGTCAGTATCTGCAATACTAAATTGCCCTGAAGCGAGTATAAAAAGAACTAATAGACACGATGCTTTTACCAGTTTCACAAGAAGGCTCCTTTTACGAACTAAAAGTCAAAATCGGATGCAGCGACAGCTTCTGCTGATACCTTGATGAGTGCGAATTCAACACGTCGGTTTTCTGCTGCTTCTGTGGGACTTGTTGGTTTCGGAATAATTGGTTCCTTGATACCGACACCGACAGGAACAATTTGGTCAGCGTCAATACGCGCGTTTTTTCTGCGTGCATAGTCAATAATAGATTGTTTCACTGCTTCACCACGTTGTTCCGACAATTTGAGTGCTGCGCGCATCACTTGATAAGGACTTTCTACATCGCTACCATCCTCTTGCTTTCTTTGCTCAATGAGTTTGATCAATTCAGCAGTATTTTCAAGACTGAATGGCTTACCATTTAAGAAATATCTGTAATTTCCGCGGGTTCCAGTGCGTTTTAAGAATCCTTTTGAGAGGCCAGCTTTGACTAATACACTGAGTGTTCGGGATGGATCACTGTGTCCTTTTATAGCGATAGCCGCGTTTCCATATTTAGAAGCGAGTTCTACAACCCTGTCAAATTCAGCACTATATTGTGTTGCGCTAAAAGTGTCCTGATTCGCATCAAATTGAATTGTAAATGAGATAAGCGTTTTTTCGTCAAGGACTGCGTCCTCATTGAAAGATTCGATTTCCGCTCGTACAGTTTCCTTTTTAAAACGTGTCTGTTTTAGTTGGGTTGGAGCTGCAACGGTCGTCGCCAGCAGGTTCTTGAAGGTGTTAGAGTTGAAATTCAGGTCTGAGGGTAGCATGGCGTATCGTTGCTTAGCAAAACCCCAGTTGACCGCCATATCTAATCCTGCCTTGTTGAAACCTTCAAAGCCGGTGATTGTATTGCGTGGGTCATTGAAAAAAGCGACATTTCCGGGTTGTCCGACGAAGGTGCAATCTGCAATTAAACCGTGTGCGTCCTCCTCAAGCGTTGGCAGTACATCTTTTCCGTAAATATTCTGCATCATAGTCAGCAGTTGATTATATTTTGTTGAACCGCTTTTTTCATAGTTCTTCTTTAGGGCGACCACCTCTTCAGCACCCTTAAGGTAGCCAGCAAAGAATCGTTCAATAAAAGGTTTATATTTGTCGTAGAAATCTTTTCGGCATGCGTAGACATCGGCGATTGAGCGTGATAACGTTGCAGTGCTGACGACAACATGTGCACCTTTCACAGTGCCTTCCGCGCCTGTCCCGGTATTATCAGGACCGCCTGTCAATCCAATCATGTCTGGTGTGATGACAAAACACCCGGCAATAGATGTGTCCTTGCGGAATCGTTCTGCTGGTCCGTTTGCACCTGTTAGTTCGTCCACCCACACGATTTGGACGTTGGTTTTTGAGAGGCGTGCAGTTTTTAACATATCGTAGAGCATACCGACGTGTGGACCACCCTTTTGTATTGCTATTTTCTTACCGCTAAGATCGGATATTTTACGGATGTTTGTCCGTCCAACGAAATGGTCCCCTGCCGACCATGTGAGTTGTCCGAATATAACAGGTTTGGTGCGTGGGTCTTTTCCGATAACCTCGCTTGCCTGAGCGATCATTCTAAACGTCCCGCGTAGGATTGGCGTTTTCCCGGACATATAGTCGCGAACTTGCTGTTGAAAATTGTCCCCCGGAACTAACTTAAGGTTCAACCCCTGTTTCTCCATGATTGTACCGGGTTGCGTTGTCAAACCACCGTTTGCATGAAACAGTGCGGATTCACCACCCCATGTAATATAGGGTACGACCAACGGGGATATGGATGTGACATCGCCGATAGTAACTGCCCCGACTGAATCTGCGAAACGTTCTTGTGCATTCGCGGAGACTACAACACAAAGCAACATTATGCAAAATAGACTATATTTGAATAAATGGCGGAATACCTTATGTGTGTTTCCTCCAGCTCCATGGCTACTGTGTAAAGTGAGATTTGTTTTCATGTCTTTTTCCTCTTGTTGAGATACACTTGTTCTAATTTTACCCGCTTTTCGCTTTTAAAGTATTGTAGCATATCTATTTTTTAAATTCCAGAAAATTAAATGTATCGGGGGTGTAAAGTTTTTGGCATGGTGTTGTCTGAACCAGGATTTTCAGAATTATCAGATTTTCAAGATTGGAGTTTGATCATCAATTTCCACACTTAGGCGAAACGTCTTTTGTATACAGCCAAGGCAGTCTCTATTTGGGATGGAACTCAACAGCATTAGACTCTAATCTTGTAAATCTGATAATTCTGAAAATCCTGGTTCAGACAAGTGAAAACAACTTTACTCACAATTCATACCAAAAACTTTACACACCTGTTGATTCCAGAGGCATTGAATTGTCACAAAGTATCATTGTTGGAGGGGTTTCTAACCCATATTTCTGCTGCTGTGTATTTCAAATTGGGGTTAGAAACCCCTCCAACATATATAGTAGAATCCACAATTAAGTTTACACACGAAAGGACTACCCCCCTTTATCCCCCCGCAAGCGAGGGGAGATAGAACGAGGCAAAAGTGTGCAAATAATTATGGATTTCACTATAAGTGTAAACTTAAGGAATATT
>JAAXHO010000111.1:0-32234 GCA_012270795.1 Candidatus Poribacteria bacterium | reverse complement strand
GGGTTAGAAACCCCTCCAACAATGAATAAGGCTCTTAAGTTTACACCTATGGGGTTAGAAACCCCTCCAACAACAAAACTCGACAAATGGATACCTCTGCTGTTGATTCAAAAAATGCTTGATTTTTTTTCGTATTTAAACTAAAATATAAATACGGATTCTTATTACGGAAGGTGGTTTTTATGAATGGAACCGAATTTATGACGATTCGAGAGAATGCGGATATCAAAATCATAGATGTAAAGACAGATTTGAGCAGCTACGCTGCCTCTGACTTGCGCAGGGTTCTGGAAAGGCTTCTGTCAGAAAAGGTGGACAAAGTTGTTGTGAATTTTAGCGAAGTTAACCACATCAACAGTACGGCAGTAGGGACGTTAGTTGGCATTGCAAAGCGGCTTCGTCAAAACGATGGTGATCTCAAACTCTGCAATTTAGCGTCAACACTCACACGAACATTCAATCTCATAGGAGCATCCAGCGTTGTTGAGATTTATGAGAATGAGAAGAGCGCAATTGCAGCATTTTAGTTAATGCCTTGAAAAAACTGGTGTTACCCCATGGAGAAAACCCACATTGAGTTGAAAGTACCGAGTGATGTGTATTATCTTGAACCGGTACGTGCATTTATTGGGAAGTTATCTGAAACACTCAAATTTCCGAAAAAACGTATAGCAGATATTCAACTCGCTCTTGATGAGATATGTAGCAACGCTGTTTATCACGGTTCTAAATGTGTAACATGCGGCATTCAATTGCGAATTTCAGTGGCCCCACATGCACTTGAGATAGTCGTTAGAGATAAAGGTGGGAAGGGTCCGCAAGATTGGTTAATACCTGACAAACTTGCAGAGATTCAGGCACAACGTTCCCCGACAGGTGAGAGGGGGCACGGTTTATACCTCATAGAATGTCTTGCGGATGTTCATACGTTACAAGCGAATGCGGTTGGCGGTACAGATGTAACCGCGATATTTTATAGAGATGGAAAAACAGAAAGAGGTTAACGTTGGATTGCAATCAGTGTTAAGTCATCCTCGTTAGGGGCTGCACTGTTGAATTCCGCGATAGCGTTAGAAACACTCTGGATAAGTTTTTCTGGTGTTTTATGTTGCGCCGTAGATACCACCTTTTGAAGTTGTTCTACAGTAAATTCCTCTCCTTTTACATTTTTTACCTCATAAACACCATCGGTATAGAGAAATATCCTGCTTGAGTCATCAAACGGGTAGTAGCAGTTTTCGTATACAGATTCTTTCCGAATACCCAAGCCGTTTCCTGTCTGCTTATTCGTCACCAGTTCACACTCAGACTGTGTGCCGTGTTGTAAGAACGGAGATGGATGCCCCGCATTAGCACAGATGAGCTGTTTTTTCGCCTGATTAAAGATTCCGCAGAATGCTGTGGCGAACATAAAAATCCGTGAACTAATAATGTCACTGAAACGTGTGTTGAGGATTTGAAGGAGTTGCGCAGGATCGTCTTTTATGTGTTCTTGATATTCTGATAGGACTGTCTTAATAAATACGGTAACAAGTGCTGCGGCAGCTCCGTGTCCCATCACATCAGAGATAATTACCCCTATCCGGTTTTCATCGATTTCCCAAATATCAAAGAAATCTCCACCGACTGCCAGAGCAGGATAGCAATAGGATGCGATATGAAATCCTGCTATATCTTGTGTGCCGTTTTGAGGAATTATAATCTCTTGAACACTGCGAGCCATTTGCAGCTCTGTCTCTAATCGTGCATTGTGTTTTTCAAGTGTGTCGTGATAATGCTTTATACGTAGAAGGGATTTGATTCGTGCTAATACTTCAAAACTATTAAATGGTTTTTCTATAAAGTCGTCTGCCCCAGCTTCAACAGCTTTAATGCGGTTCTCTTGCGTATCACGCAACGCAGTTATCATAACGATGGGTATAAATTCTGTCTTTTGATTTGCTCGTACTTTCTCAACAACTTCAAAACCGTCAACTTTTGGCATATTGATATCTAATAGAATTAGATCTGGTAGTTCGTTTGAGATAATTTGTAGTGCTTCTGCACCGTCACCTGCTGTCAGGACATCGTATCCACGTGCTTGCAATTGTATCTGTAGGATTTTGACGTTTCTTGGTTCATCGTCGACGACAAGGATTTTCGTTGCTGCTTCAGGCATTATGTGTAGCATTTCCTTTGAGATAGTGTGCCACGCGTTCTAAGAGGGCTCGGGTATCAATGGGTTTGCTGATATAATCGTCACATCCAGCTTTGATGAATCTTTCACGATCACCAGACTGACTGCGGCTGTTAAGGCAATAATTGGGATACTGTCCCAA
This sequence comes from Candidatus Poribacteria bacterium, assembly GCA_012270795.1. GTDB lineage: Bacteria > Poribacteria > WGA-4E > WGA-4E > WGA-3G > MSPOR6. The sequence goes on along the minus strand of JAAXHO010000111.1, from coordinate 29,916 downwards.
TCTGGGTTTGTTTTTATCTGTCGGGTTAATTCTTCTCCACTTGTTCCTGGTAATGCGATGTCCATTAGGATGAGGCCGGGGACAGTTTCTTCTAAAGCCGCAAGTGCTTCCGTTGCGTTGATCGCTTCGATCACTTGATACCCGCTGGATTGCAAGAGGATGCGTACAACTTTTCGGTTCAACGCTTGGTCTTCTATGACTAAGATCGGTTGCGGACTCTCCGTACTCAACATACGCCTCCTTTACCCAAAGACATTATAGTGAATTATAGAAATAGATTGACATATCTTCTGTAGGAACGTTTGATGTAAAGCACTATGCTTTTTGCGGTTGAGTAGTTGGTATATTAAAAATGAAAGTGCTGCCTTTCCCCTCTTCACTTGTGACACTAATTTCTCCCCCATGTAACTCAATCAAACGTTGTGTCAACGCGAGACCGAGGCCTGTCCCACCATACTGTCTTGACTTGGATGTGTCGATCTGTGTAAATGGTGCGAAAAGTTTCATCTTATCTTCTTCTGCAATGCCTATTCCTGTATCAATAACTTTGACGTGTAGATCGGTCCGGGTAATTTTGAGTTGAGTAGTGACTTTACCCCCTTCAGGTGTGAACTTTACAGCATTTGAAAGCAAATTGTAAAATATCTGCTTTATTTTTACGCGATCTGCTTGAATTGTTACGTTTTCTGGACCTGTTAGCGTCAGTTCAATGTTCTTTTTCATTGCAAGTGCATTGATGATTGCATTAACTTCTTCAACCGCATCAACGATAGCAAATTCCTCCAGTTGTAAGAACATTTTACCAGCTTCAATCTTTGACAGATCCAATATATCGTTAATCATCTCCAATAGATGCTGCCCACTAAAACGTATATCATTGACGCATTCCTTCTGTTCATCGTTAATTGGACCGACAAGTTCATCTCTTAGTATCTCTGCGAATCCGATGATAGCATTCAAAGGCGTCCTTAATTCATGACTCATATTAGCGAGGAAATCACTTTTCGCTCTGCTTGCATATTCTGCGGTTTCTTTCGCACTTTGCATAGCATGTTCGGCTTTTATTCTTTCGGTGATGTCAAGTGCCATGCTAATGATAATACGTTGTCCATCCGGTTGCACGCCAAGTAGTGATGAACTAAATTCCCATATCTGCTTTTTCCCGGTCTTTGTTATAATTTCATATTGCGTTGGTGCGATTCGTTCTTTAGCTTGATTAACCTGCCCGAGGTATGCTTGTATCTCATCGCTCTTATCGCTATTCGCTTGCGTCAACCATTTAGATACTGTGGTCATGTCTTCAGAAGTATATCCGGTGAGTTCTGTCCATGTTCGACTAATGAGGATTACATCTCCGTTTTCGGCGTGAATCATGATGGGAAGGGGGGCATTAAGGACAGCTCGGCGAAAACGTTCTTCGCTTTCCTGTAGTTCAATTTCAGCTTGTTTTCTATCCGTAATATTTGTCGAAGTTACAACGAAACCAACGATTTCACCATCACGTGTAATGGGACCTATCCAAGATGAATACCAGTTTCTACTGAGTCTTCCTTGGATTTCATAACCCGCGACTTCACCTGTTTCAATAACCTTTCGACATGCCTTACGAAACCCTTCATGATGTTCCTGTGTTAGGAAATCAAAGATACTATTCCCGAGTACCTCTTCCTGCGTGATGTCAACACCAATTGGTATTCTATTGATAAAATCCAGCGTATAATTGAGGTCAATAGTTGAAATGATATCGGGAGCACTTTCTACCAATGACCGCCATTTTGCTTCGGAATCTCGCAGTGCTTGTTCTGCGTGATGGTATTCAGTTATATCTCGTGAGATACCGCATGTGCCTTTTATGCGTCCACTTCTATCTCGGATTGGTACTTTCGTTGTAGAAACCCATGTATCTTGTCCGCCGGGCCAAGTCTCTTTTTCCTGTTTTCCCTCTATTGGTTTTCCTGATTCAATGACAGTTCTTTCGTCTTGATATGCTTGCTGTGCATGCTCGCGCGTGAAAAAATCAAAATCACTCTTCCCGATAGCCTCAGCGGGATTTTTGAGTCCGAAGCGATTGGCAAGGGAACGATTTATACGTATAAATTTGCTTTCTTTATCTTTAAAATATATGTGATCGGGGGCATTGTCCATGAGGGTGTGCAGAAAGTCGCCTTCCTGTAAATGTGTTTGTGCTAATTGCTGGAATCGCGTCTCGCTTTGACGAAGTTTTGCTTCAAGTCGCTTTTGCCTTGTAATATTTTGCACTACGACACAATAATGAGCGTCTTTGGGGTCTGCCTTTACAAACCACAGAAGGCTTACGTATTCACCATTACTACACAAAAGTCTATTTTCAAAAGAGACTGTCCCGTTTTTTTCTGTACTAAGTTTTGCAATATTTTCAGAAGTAACTTGTTGGTCATCAAGATGGACGAGTTTTAACCACTGTCGCGTTTGGAGTTCTGCACATGAGTAACCGAGTGTCATTTCCCAGGCGGGATTGAGTGGTAACAATGTACCGTCGGATCGGATATATCCGAACATATCCGATGACATCTGAAGGAGTTGTAGGTCTTTTAGATTCTCGGAGGCAACTGCCATAAGAGTTTCCTCATTATCTAGTTACCAGTACAGCACGGTTAGCAAGTTTAACGACAGTTTGGGTGGTGCTTTGGAAAACCATCTCATATAATCTACCGTGATGACTTGCGCTGAGGGCTATCAGATCACAATCATTTGCCTCTGCGTTTTCCAAAATATTTGTTACGGTAAAGCCGAGGGCAGTGAGAAAATCGGTGGAGACATCGTAGAATTGTAGATAGGCTTCCATTTGCTGCTTAATCTCTATTGCTTCTTGGGTGGTGTCTGCAAGTGCAAGTCCGAAGATACTCGCTTTTGTCAATTCTCCGATTTCTGCAGCGAGGGAGAGTACATTGTCAGAGTAGATATCCCCGTGGTGCACAGCTAATATTTTACGTAATAAGGTACACTGTTCATGCACGATAATGATAGGTTTTGTGATATGTGCAAGGACATCGTCAATCTGTGTTTGTATAAATTTTAATCCGCGAGTTTTTATTTCTTCGGGGAGTCCGACTACAACTAAGTCGGCGGAGTGTGCTTTTTGGCAGATCATTTGTCGAGGGTTACTTGCCACAGTTTCTATGTGGTAATCTAAAAAATCATAAAGCTCACACTCCTTTTCGGTGCGGCGCATCACCGCTTCGGCGACTTCTGCACTGCCACCATGGGAACTGTCCTGAAAAAATACACAGGAGAGATGCGTTCCTAAAAGCACAGTGAGTTGTCCTGCGTAATCAAAGGCATTCCTCTCGTAATCTGTATCGCCTATAGAAACGAGAATATTCTTGATCATAGGACATTCCTTTATAGGACTATTGAGGTGGTTCGGTTGGGGGATTTAGCAGTGACCAAACTGCTTCTTCTTCACTCTCAAAGTTCCGAAAAACCGTGATGAGTCTTGCCATGACAATTAGGTTTTTGACATGTTTGTTGACATTTATCACAGCAATTGTCCCACCGCGAGGATGTATATCAGCATAGATCTTCATGAGCACACCTAACCCTGAACTATCCATACCGGTGACATCTTTGAAGTCAAAAACAAGTTTGGGTGTCCCTTCTATCTGTTCTAATGTGTTTTGTACGGTGTCATTGAACTCTTGTACATCAGGTGCTATGATTCTACCTTCAAGTTTAAAAATGTGTACACCGTCTCGTACTGATACCGTGATTGCCATTTGTGCAGCCTCCAAGTCGCTGCAAAAACTAAAATATGTATGTTAGGATTCGCTGCCTAACGTTGAAACTGCTTCATCTTCAGAGGTGAAATGTTCAAAGATACTTGCCAGTCGGCTGCGCACAATCAAGTTTTTGATATTTTTGCCGACATTGATTACACCCACTCTGCCACCTTGCCGAGTGATTGTAACATGTGCTCCCATGAGTGTGCCAAGGCCGGAACTATCCATCACATTGACCTTTTCAAAGTCAATCAAAATTCTCGGTTTATCAGAGGCATCTATTTCCGCTGTTATTACCTCTCTCAACTCGGTTACACCAGTTCCCATAATTTTACCTGATGGTTCCAAGATTGTTACGCCATCTCTATAGCGAACCTTTGTTGCCATTATTTTCTCCCTTTTGTCTTTATTTATTGTGTTGGGTTCTTCACTCTTTCAGTTGAATTATATATTAATCTAAATCTTTTGTCAAGAAAATAATAGATTTGGGTGACGAATTCACTTGTTTTTTCATCCAGAATTGATTATACTTTAACCCAAATAAAATAGGACTTACGCATTTCCCTTTAGAAAGGGGAGTTAAAAAGTCGTTATTTTAGTGATTATCCCAAATACGAAGGATCTGAGCAACAGCAAAATGCATGTATCCGACGTTTTTAGGTTAGTTGTGAATAGATTTCTACGGCACCTTGAATCTGTTACACATTTTTTCATTGTGTTACTATGGGGTGTGAACGTACATTAAAATGCACATCAACCCCGAAATGTTGAACGTAATACCAACATAACTCTTATTATTCAAAACTTATACGTTCTCCTTGATAAGGAGAACGGGTTCCCATACGTTATCGTTATGGGAACCTCCCCCCTTATAAGTGGAACTTTAAGAGAAAATGCGTAAGTCCTGTAAAATACAAAAACTGATTGAAGGAAATCAATGTACTCCGTTGACACATTACGATTAAAAGACCTGCCGGAAGATGAACGTCCCAGAGAACGGCTATACAGACACGGTCCCTCACATCTCAAAACTTCAGAACTGATCGCGCTCATTCTAAAAAGTGGTTACAAAGGTACTACTGCTCTCCAGCTCGGTGAACAGATCCTAAAAGAGTATGATAGCGATTTAAAAAGGATGGCAGAAAACCGTCCGAAACAATTTGAATCCATTAAAGGTGTTGGTTCTGCCAAAGCAGCACAACTAGTAGCGGCATTTGAATTAGGACGGCGTTTAGCACGCTCACATGCAGATAGGGTTAAGATTTCCGCACCGAGCGATGTTGCTGATCTTTTGATGCCGTTGATGCGCGACCTCCGAAAAGAGGTCGTTTGTGTCATGTGTCTTGACACGAAAGGTGGCATAACAACACGAGGTATTGCGGGAGATGTTGATAACGAGATTCAATGGGGCAAAAAACTGCTTTCTGAGGAGACGGTGTTTGAAGGCACTCTAAATGCAAGCGTTTTTCATCCAAGAGAGATTTTTCGTTTCGCCATTGAGGAATCTGCTAACTCTATTGTTCTTGCACACAATCATCCTTCGGGTGACCCTCAGCCGAGTCAGGAGGACATCCGCGCTACTAAGCAGTTAATTGAAGCGGGAAACTATGTCGGCATTAAAGTGTTAGACCACATCATCATTGGGGACGGTATCTTTTATAGTTTAAAAGAGGAAGGCGTTATTTAGCATTATATATACGCTGCCTGATAACTTCGTATAACAACACACCTGCCGTAACAGACACGTTCAGTGAACGGATTTGTCCTAACATTGGAAGATGGACGAGAAAATCGCATTTTTGCTTCACAAGTCTACGGATACCCTCACCCTCATTCCCCAAAACGATGCACAACGGCACTGTAAAGTCGGCAGCAGTATAGGGAAGTTCTGCATCCTCAGCTGTCCCAACAACCCATATTCCAACCGATTTTAGTTTTTCAATGGTTTGTGCCAGATTTGTCACTTTGGTAATCGGTGTATATGCTGTGCTTCCTGCAGACGCTTTGTGAACTGCAGCGGTAATCTCAACAGAATTGTTTTTCGGAATTATCACACCGTCTGTATTCGTTGCATTTGCAGTGCGGAGGATTGCCCCTAAATTTCTCGGATCCTGAACCTGATCTAACATGATCAATACAGCAGGAACATCCTTTTTGTGTTGAATGTTTTCCAGCAGAATAGATAACTCTGTATATCGGAACGGACTAACGTAAGCGATGACACCTTGATGGTTTGTATGGAGTCCGTCTAAATGATGTTTGGAACATCGTTGGAATGGGATTCTATTCCGTTTTGCTGCTTGCATAATCTCACGAAGACGTGGATGCTTATTGTCTTGAACGATCAAGATTTTTTCTATCTGGTGCGTCCCACTCCAGATTGCTTCTATCACCGGATTCCTGCCAACGATTAGTTCCGACATACAGATTCCTCTTTAGAAGCATGTGCTAAGATGCATCTTTCCTCAACGCAATTAATCCCCACGCACAAATTTGACATCTGGTCCGCGCGGTGTAATCTTGATATCAAGATCGTTCTCTTGACATTGAACACAAGTGATAGTCCCGACATTTGCGTTTTCCATGCGGGGTGCAAGTTTTCCTAATTTGAATGCAAATTTCATCATTTCATCCGCAGGAATTTTACCATCACAGTTGTTACAAGGAATTGCTTCACCTGCTTTGAGTTTATTTAATAGTTCTGATGCTTTCATATCGTTAGGTTCTCCTTTCAGAAATCAATTTTAACTACTGCATAATAGAAGGTGTCGGTTTTCCCAAATCACGGATTCTTTGAATCTACCCGAGAAAATACCGTTCTTTCTGTTTCGCTTTCTGATATTCTTGGAACGCCTGTTTTGCGGTGTCTACCTCTGAAACTTCTGCGACAGGTACGTCCCACCAAGATTCGTATTGGGGGACTCTCGTGCCAAAATCAACGTCAATTTTGACGACTGTTGTTTTATCAGATTCTTGAGCATCTTGCAATGCAAGTTTGAGTGCATGCGGTGTTGGTGCTTCAATTACATTTGCCCCGAGACTTTTGGCGTTTGCAGCAAGGTCAACAGGTAATATTTCGCCTTGTAGTTCGCCCGTGTTTTCATCACGGTATCGGAATCGGGTTGCAAATCCTTGCGCGCCCGTTGCCTCCGACAATCCACTAATACTGCTATGTCCATCGTTATCGATAAGCACAATAATCAACTTATAGTTTTCCTGAATTGAGGTAATGATTTCTTGTGCTAACATCAAATATGAACCGTCGCCAACAAGGACATAAACATCACGTGTGGGATCAGCCATTTTTATCCCTAATCCACCTGCAATCTCATATCCCATACAGGAGTACCCATATTCCAGATGGAACTGTTTTGGATTGCGTGACCGCCATAACTTGTGTAGGTCACCAGGAAGACTTCCTGCCGCACAGACAACGACATCTTCAGGTCGAGAAAACTCGTTGACTACACCGATAACTTCGCTCTGACTCGGCAGTGGTTTATTGTCAAGGTGGTACAGTCGTTCTACCTCCTCTTCCCAAGCATCTCTATATTTTTCAATTTGGGCTGCATACCCTTTATCAATTCGATATGCCCCAATTGCATCCGATAACTCAGAGAGCGTGACACGAGCGTCTGCAACTAACGGGAGTGCAGCATGTTTCGCAGCATCAAATTCAGCGATATTGATATTGATAAACCGAACATTCCGATTTTGAAAGGCAGTTTTGGAAGCAGTTGTGAAGTCGCCCAAACGTGTGCCGATGGCGATGACTAAGTCTGCTTCACGCGCAACGATATTTGCACCTGGCGTGCCAGTTGCACCAATTGCACCAAGGTTCTGCGGATGGTCATACCGTAATGAACCTTTACCCGCAAAAGTTTCGCCGACAGGGATACCAGTTTGCTCTACAAATTTCGCTAACTGTGCTGTTGCTTCACTATAGATTACACCACCACCTGCGATAATTAAGGGGCGTTCACTTTTTGAAATCCATTCTACTGCTGTTTTGAGAAGTCTCTTATCAGCGCGTGGTCTTGGAATAGTATAGATACGTTTTTCAAATAATCGTGCAGGATATTCATAAGCTTCTGCTTGTACATCTTGGGGTAAAGCCAGTGTCACGGTGCCAGTTTCCGCTTGTGAAGTGAGCACGCGCATCGCTTCGGGCAGTGCCGTAACGATCTGTTCAGGACGATTGATCCGGTCCCAGTATTTAGAAATAGGTTTGAAACAATCATTGACAGAGAAATCTTGTGATTCGGGAGATTCTAACTGCTGCAAAACAGGTGCAACTAAACGTGTAGAGAAAATATCCCCTGGCAATAGCAGCACAGGGAGTCTATTGATTGTAGCCCCTGCAGCACCTGTTAGCATGTTGGTCGCGCCGGGGCCAATAGATGAAGTGCAAGCAAAGGTGCTGAGACGGTTACACATTTTTGCATAAGCAGCGGCAGTGTGTACCATAGACTGTTCATTACGTGTCTGGTAAAATCTGAATTCATCGGAGTATTGGTGCAGTGCTTGACCAATTCCTGCTACATTTCCATGCCCAAAGATGCCGAACATACCTGCAAAGAATGCTCTTTCAAGTCCATCCCGTTCAACATACTGGTTTTTAAGAAATTGGACTATGGCTTGTCCCATTGTTAGTTCTCTGGTTTTCATTTTCATAGCTCCTATCGTTGTTTCTATAGGACAGATGGTTCCGTGTTATAAGTTCGGGAATGAACTTCTCCATTTGGAATTCTTTTGTAACATCTGCATACCGTTTCATAAAGTTGAGTGTCCCCTTTGAAATAATCAGATACCGATTGCCATATACCTTTATTTTTTGAGGTGCAATGTTCAATCTTATACGTTTCTACATTCACACATCATAACTCGTTGAAACTATAACGCTAACGCTCTCCGCTTGCATCTGACACATTTTTTGTTTCGGTTTCCGTTTGCGTAGCGACTAGCGATCCTCAAATACATTTTACGTTTCATAATAAATGCCTCCTATGGACTTGAGGGTTTATCAATTATTTCAATTCTAATTCTGTGCCAATGTCGACTTGACCTCACACGATCCACCATCCACCCTTTTTTATCACTTTTCAAAATGTAAGTAACGTCATAACCACCAGAATGCCCTTCGTATACACAACGTATTTTAGCATGATCTCTGGTAAGCCACCCCCAACCGATCCATCTCCAACTTTTAATTCGAAATATTAAACCATCACTTCCTTCATTTTCAAAGTTTTCCAATACAAATTCCGAACCATTCTTTATAGGGGGTGAATTCCCGGCAAACCGCACCATAAATTCTGATGGTGGGTCTTTTCCTGCAATTTCTAAGAAATACGAGAAGGCTTCGTGTGAGTCAGGATTACTTTCACCTTCGCGTAACATAAATTGGTAATGGAAAAACGCTTCAAATAAATCAAATGCTTCATGAGGCCCATGCTTATGAAGCAGAAACAAAATACACGCAGTATCCAGTAGAGTGATCAGGATGGATAATCCCAAATACAACTTCTTATTCATGAGGCGTTTCTCCTTTATTTTACAGCGTCCAGCAAGCAACGCAGTTATGGAAACACAAAAGACTATCCGTTATCCGTTTGATGGATACCACCGAAGGTTTAGCAGTCAAGTTGCCAATAACAAGAAAGGCACCCTGGCTACGAAACCAAAAGTCTAAAAGGTAGTATATCATAAATCATTTAATACAAACAAGTGGAGAATAAAACCATGCGGGGTTATTCAGTTTTAAGAATTCTTAGTAATTTATGTTAACTATTGGTTTAGGTTCTAAATTGGTAAATACAAGCGTTTTCGTAGTATTCACGCTTTTTGTCTGAACCAGGATTTTCAGGATTTCCAGATTACCAGGATTACCTCATCAATAGTTTTTGATATAGATTGATGCCAACTTATGAATGGTGCGTCATACCTCAAACTCATAATCCTGAAAATCCTGGTTCAGACAAAGGGAATATCAAACCGACAATAAACAAACAAATCTATTAACGGATGTTAACACATTCACCTAAAAAACCTAAAACTGAATAACCCTGAAAACCATGCTGGGTTATTTATAGTAAAATCCAAAAATATAACACATTTTTGGTCTTTGGGACTTAAACCGCCCTATTGGACTGCGCCGTAGCACAATCTTCCAGATTGTGTCGTAAGAGCACAAACTGGAAGTTTATGCTACAGTATACAGTAGTGTCCAAGTAATTATAGGCTTTACTATAATCCACTGCGTTCTGCAACAAAAGCATTAACTTCTGCCATTGTAGGCATAAAGTTAGCACAACCGTGCCGTGTGACGACAATTGCACCAATAGCATTACCAAGGCGCGCCGATTTTTCCCAACCCCACCGATTTAACACCCCGTAGATAAAACCACTTGCAAACGCATCGCCTGCACCCAACGTATTATAGATTTCAACAGGAAAGGGCGGTGCGTGAACGACCTCCCCACTGTTTAAATATATGTCCGCGCCATCACTGCCACGTTTTACAACCAACGCCTCCGGTCCTAAATTAAGTATCGTTGCAATGGCAGTTTTCATGTCTCCTTCAATGTTCGGGTTTGAAATTTGCGAATGTTCTATTGACATCTGTGAAATATCTGTGAGGGATGCCGCCTTGATCTCCTCTTCCGTTCCGATAGCAATGTTGACGTTGCGCAACGTAGAACGGACACTCACTCCATAAGCACGTGGATCATGCCACTGGTCAGCGCGAAAATCCAAATCCAGAAAAACAAGACATCCCATCGCTTGTGCTTGTTCCGCACCATAGAGCGTGGCACTCCGACTCGGTTCTTTGCTGAGACCCGTTCCGGATATCAGCACAGCGCGAGTTTCCGCAATCGGTGAAGCAGTGACATCATCAATAGTGAGTTCAATGTCTGCACAGTTATCACGGTAATAGATAAGTGGAAATTTATCAGGCGGTTCGATCCCAAGAACGACAGCACTTGTACGATGTCCTGGTTTATGTACGATGAATTGGGTTTCAACACCTTCATCATTCAGAAATTTGAGTAGAAATTCTCCAACAGGATCTTCTCCTATCGCTGTAAGAAGGGCTGACCGAAGCCCGAGCCGTCGTGTACCTACACTGATGTTCGTAGGACACCCCCCAACAAACGCACCAAAACTCGAAATCTCAGGGAATGGACTTCCAATATCATTGGAGTATAGGTCTATAGAACTCCGACCTATTGCAAGAATATCATATTTTTTGGACATATTCTACTATAATTCTCTGACATACACCCAACCTAAAAGTAGGGGATTCTTAGCATCTCAAGGATACTTCCTCTGAGTTTAAGCCAAGTGACTGAGATGTTAGTTGAATTTGACCCCTACACCAATTGCAATGTTCCATGAACCATCTGAAACTTTTTGCGTCATTTTAGCAATCCCTGCAGACACTCTTTTACCAAATTTGTCTGAGCATTTCGGAGCTGTGTCTGATAACAAAGCACTATGTAGTTCAGAAATATTTTCTTCAGGTACACCGTTATCATTCAATATTTTGCGTAATGATTCAAAATCATTTGACACAACATTATATAAAGTAATAGGTGAATTAATTGCTGTTCCGGCAAGAGTAGAATATATTACTCAAAAGTAAGTGATAATTATTCTGGTGCCTCATCTTCAAAGCGTTTTAGGTAATCAATAACCCTTTCCAAAATATCAATATCATCTTTGAATCTACCTAAACCCGTGTTGCAACTGTCGCAGATCCACTCACGTCCTTTTCCTGTGTCATGGTCATGATCCGCAACTATATTTGCATTTACACCAACAATTGATCTCTTTTCACATATAGGACACACAAAAATGGCTTTGTCATTGGGACGTTTGTCCATCATTCTTCTTTTTTCTGAAGCAGACATATTCTTTCCTTCAATTGTTTTTCTGCATTCGTTACAACTCGGACGTCGTGTTGGTCTGCCTTTGGCATCATTCTGATTTCTGGCGAAATCTGACATCGGTTTCAATATATGACACATGTTGCATATCTTTTGAGGATGTCCCTTTCCCGTATTTTCGACATCTACATGAGAGAGTGATTCAAATGGGGCAATGACAACTTCATTCTTACCGATAAAATAGACTTGTGCCTTATCCACATCAACTGAATTGATAATTCCAACAGAATTAATAACAATACCATTGACGGGTTGAGTAGCTATAACAAATTCGTTTGGGTTCATAATAGTTGGGTATTCAGAAGCCCTATACGTTCCTTACAAATGGCAATATACTCTTTGGAAATATCTACGCCTATAAAATGTCTATTGTGTATCAGAGCCATCTTGCCCGTGGTCCCACTCCCACACATCGGATCAAATACAAGATCGCCCGGATTTGTCCAAGACAAAATATGTTCTTCTGCCAATTTTTCAGGAAACACAGCGGGATGTTTGAAAGCAACCCTGTCGTTTGTCGTTCCACCTAAACCAACAGCATACTGCCAAATATTTGTCCGTGTTTTTTCCTTTTTCAGTTCTTTGCGAACCTTTTTATTAACACCGTCGGGACCTTTGTTATAGACAAGCATCTCCGGTCCGTGTCTTGCGGTTTCCGTTTTCAATGGATTGAATGTGTTAGGCTTTCCTTTTGACAAGACAAACATAAACTCATAGCAGTTAGTATAAGCGTTGCTTCGCATAAAGGGAGTATTCTTTTTTTGATAGATCATCACATCGTGCATCTGAAAACCTATCTCTTGAAAAAATATCCCTTGTCGAAAACTAGTGAGTGTGCGTCCCCCGTTTATTTTATCGCCAACAACCCAAACAACAATGCCACCAGTTTTTGTTACCCTATAAAGTTGATGTGCTATATTCTCAAAATCAAAAGAATAACCGTCATAGTGTCGGAGGTTATCATAGGGTGGGGATGTAACTGTAAGATCAACTACATTCTCATCCATGTCGCGCATAAATTCGACACAATCTGCTACAAAAAAACCTTCTTTAATTGTAGTCTTATATTCCGGTTGTGCTTCACTCACGTTGTTATTCCTCCAATTGTTTTATTCCGTGATTATGTTTTGAAGTATCTACACATCTTTTTTGCTCAATCCCAACCAAGTATACTAAGATGTGTTGATAGAAATATTTCACCGTTGGCTTCCCAATTCCCAGTCCTTTATCCCCAGCGATGGTGGGATGGGTGGCAGACATGTTGAGAACATGCATCGCTGTGCCACCCAAAACAGGTCAGATAAGTATATCAAAAAACGAAATATATTACAAATACTTTTAAGAACTGACAAAATAGGCATGGACATTCATATATTGGAAGTGGCATTGCTTAACGGTTGGGTAATAAAAGCGTTCTTAATTCTTCTTTAGAAAGAATTAGAAACAATGTCATCGCGCCTTGATAATCAGGTTCCCCAGGTGGTTTGAAACGGATATGACATATACCCAGGACCGGGTATATTCACACAATTACTCATCCAACATCCCTCTCTGAATTTCATTAACCAATTTTTGCGTCTCGATGACAGCTCTGGGTGGATTTTGCAATTCTCTACCGATTGACAAAATTCGTATATAATAATCATACGCTGTTTGAAGGTCACCTTTTAGATGTGCACTTTCAGCTGCATTGAAATAGCAGACTGTAGCAGAAGATTCACACTTTTCAACTTCTATGATCAATTGTGCAAATCTATAATTGTCTGCAGCAAGGATGTATGATTTACCTGCGTCCTCCCAGGCGCGCTGCAATTCCAATTGCCGCGCCAGATGAACATAATACAACGCACCATTTCTTGCGTTTTTTCTTGCAGTACGTGAGTTATTGGCTGCAGCATAAGCAAATCGCGCACGTGTATAACAATTTGCCACAAGTTCCACCTCATTCGTTCTAACAAACTTCTTAGCGTGTCTACGGTAAAATGCTCCGAGTCTCTTATATTGACTGCGACATCGCCGCATATTTTCTTGCTGTGTGAATATCTGCGCTTGTTGATAGATATACGCTGCATCTTCTTCATGCGGATATTGAATATCTTCATGAACTTTATCCAACAGAAATTCAGGTGAAGCTTCTTCTAATAAGATACGATAATTGTTTGCCTGTTGTACTTGGCTTTGGAGTATAGGTGTTATTTCAAGGTTTTCAGGTGAAACTTTTTGGTCATATTGCTCTTCTGGTATGAAATGTTCTTCTGGTTTAAGCTGTTCTGTAATTGTCGTTAATTCCTCCAGTAGGAACGTTTTATCCCTTTCTGACAACCTTTCAATCAAATCAACGATTTCCTGAACTGTTGGTTGATTTGAATGTAGCACGACTAAACACATCTCCTTGAAAAGCGTATCCGCTTGTTGAACAAGTTCCGCATCTTGAAAATAGAAGTTATGTGCCTTATGAAGTTCTTGAAGTGTTCCGTCTAAATCACCGTTACGCGTGTGTTCTATAGCTTCCGTGTAATGTTGTCTGAGCTTGATCTTAAGTCTTTCACGATTCTCTTTTTCAGCTTTGCTCCGCATTTCAAAGAAAAGAGATTGGTTGATCTGTTCGGCAATATCAAATTGTAACCGAAATGTTTTCCGACAACGTTCAAGTGTTTTCGCTAACTCGGTTGCAGGTGAATTAGCACTTTCTGCTATCAAGGCAGATGCTTGCTGTTCATACTGCCACCGTCGGATGCGATCCAGTTCATTATACATTTCTTCTGCTGTCTGATAACGTTTTTCTACATCACGATGGAGAGCTTTCATAGAAAAATTGCGGAATTCTTCTGGACATCTATCAAGGTTTTCAATTTCACCAGATGCCTTTTTTCTATCTATTTCATCAGCTTCGCCCGAAAAGGGGAAATGTTTTGTGATTGCCTCATAAAGAACCAAACCGGTTGCATACAAATCTGCCCGATAATCGTAAGCACCATAGTTCTGTTCTGGTGCCATATACTTACGAGTTCCTGTCATAGTAACAGCGAATTCTGTAGACTCGCTAAAGATCCGTGCAATGCTGAAATCCGCAATTTTCGCCTCTTTTTTTGAATTGAGCAATATATTTTGGGGTTTGATATCACGGTGCAGGATATTATGTGCATGGGCAGCTCTCAAACCGTTACATATATCTATACCGATATTGAGAACATCATTTAGGGTTAAATCATCTTGTTGTACAAGTTGATGTAGGTTATCTCCTTCAATATATTCCATAACGATCCAAGCGAGATAGTTGTCTTGTCCTGGTTCAACGGTATGTATAGAAACGATATTCGGATGTCCCCATATATTTGACATGGCTTTTAACTCGGATCGTAGATAGTGCCTTCTGTCAGCAGGGTAAGCATCTTTGGAGAGTGCTTTGAGCGCAACGATACGATTCGTCATCTCTTCGCGGGCGCGAAAAACAGACGAAAAACTGCCTGAATTCAGGTATTCAAGCAGCCTATATTTACCTAATATCAATTCGTTAATTTTCATAGCAGTATTGCGCTAAATAGCACCTTCAGTTAAAAAATATTCCAATGTTCTCCGTTGTGTCTTTAATGAAATTAGCAAAAATGACTTAAACTGTCAACAATTAAAAGTGGGTTTACCCACTTTTTTTGTTAGTACTGGCAAATTATTATGCAGAAACGGTATCACATAAACCTAAGTTGCTACCTTGTAGCATAAACTTCCAGTTTGTGCCCTTACAACACAATCTGGAAGATTGTGCTACTATGTGCAACTTAGGTTATCCAACAGATTTGACAGCATCAACCAAACTTTTTGCCCTTGTTGTCAGTATATCGAAATCTCCAGATTCGATGAGATCGTTACTAACAAGCGCGCTGCCGACTCCGAGTGCAGCTGCACCTGCAGTAAGGAATTCCGCTGCATTTTCAGCATTGATACCACCGGTAGGAATGAGCGGAATTTGGGGTAATGGTGCTTTTATATCTTTGATGTAAGAGGAACCGCCCCCACTGGCAGGAAATACCTTGACATAATCGGCACCAGTTTCCCAAGCATGTAATATCTCTGTAGGCGTGAACGCCCCCGGTATAACAACCTTACCATATCGATTACAGATTTCTATGACATCCGGTTTGGTGACTGGACAGACAACAAATTCCGCACCCGCGAGCATCGCAGCACGGGCTGTCTCTGCGTCCAAAACCGATCCAACACCAATTAAGACTGAACTGCCTAAACGTTTTGATACATCACCAATGACTTGTAACGCATCCGGTGTTGTCATCGTTATTTCAATAACATCAACACCACCTTTTTGTATAGCAACTACAGCATCAATAAGTTCCTTTGAACTGTTTGCCCGAATTATTGCGACTATCCCGCTTTTCTCAATACGTTGCATCTGATCTAATTTGGTCATAGGCTGCCCCTTATTCTGTTTTTTTCTGATGATATTACCATCACCACACTGTTCGTTAGGGTACTTATGTTGTTGGGACTTTTTTTGTTGCGTTAAATACTTTAACAAGTTATAATTAGATTTAACGTTCATCTTATAATTGAACGTGCAATCTTTAAAATATACGAAACTGAGGTTTACACCCCGGACGAACATTTCAAAATTTATCGTCCTTTATTAAAAAAGAATGGAAGTTCCACTACTACCTTATCTGATTGGATTGGTAGGTCTACTTTTTCTCTCCGGTTTTTTCTCCGGTTCTGAGACAGCTTTGTGTGCACTAAATCGAGTGCAGATAGAAAAGATACGTCTCAAACGGGGAAACACGTCGGCAATTGTCAATTTTGTGGACAATCCCCGCCGATTGTTTATTACCGTCCTGCTTGGAAACAACCTTGTTAACGTTACTTTTGCGATACTAATGTTACAACTTGTCTCGCAAAAACTTGAGCAATTTGCTCCACCTATCCAGTTTGTGATTGCTACGGCACTGAGTGTAATCCCCATGCTTATCTTCGGTGAGATGACACCGAAAACTATTGCTATTAAGCATGCAGAGGCGTTTGCCAAGCTCACCGCTCCACCGTTGTGGGCATTTTCAATCTTCATTACCCCACTACGTGCACTCCTACGCAGAATCATTGACAAACTTGTTCCATTATTTGGCGGACAGTCAACGCCTACAGAAAAAATTACGACAACAGAATTACAAGAATTCTTCAAAACCTTCCCCGAAGAAGCACTGCCCGCAGATGAACGGGAAATTGTAAGTAATATCCTTCAATTACGAGACATTGAAGCAAAAGAAATTATGGTGCCAAGAACCGAAGTTGTCGCTGTCCCAACATCAAATACTATTCAAGATACTGTGAAGCAAGCAAAAGAAGCCGGATTTTCACGTATACCTGTATTCCGTGACCAAATTGATGAAATCTGCGGTATCTTCTATGTCAAGGATTTTGCCCAGTGGCGACATACAGAAATCAATACGCTGACGATAGACGACTTTCTCAAAAAGCGGGACCAAATCAAACAGGTTTCTGCAAACGCTCCGTTGATCCGAGAACCTATTTCGGTTCTTGAAACTCGCAAAATCGGGGTCTTGTTGCTGCAACTCAAACGCGAAAAAACAAAAATCGCAGTGCTTCTTGATGAATACGGCGGCACTTCCGGCATCGTCACGACTGAAGACATTATAGAACAAGTCGTCGGTGACATTGCAGATGAACATGACAGAAATGATACCCAACCCGAGTATATCAAACACTCTGAAGACCCGTTAGTCCTTGAAACAACAGGACGTATGAGCATTCGAGAACTTAACCAACAATTTAATCTCAAACTCCAAGAAGATGATGTAGATACTATCGGCGGTTATGCCTTCGGGCTTTTTGGGCGAATTCCCTCTGTCGGTGAATCACAAGTTGACGACAACGGCATAGAATTCGAAATTACCGCCACAGAAGGCAACATCATCACAAAGTTGTTCCTACGAATCCCAACATCCGAAACACCTGAAATGGAGATATAATAAGGCAACTGCATTGAAATTTTTTGTTTTTTCCCTCATTCTCATCGGTGCTGGTAGTACAGTCAACCTCATCGTATTGATCAGTTCATTGGTATTTGCAGTGCTTGTCTGTCTCGTGTTATCCGCATTCTACTCAGGTTCAGAAACAGCACTCGTATCTATCAATAAAAGTCGACTCAACCAACTCGTTGAAACAGAGGACACAAAGGCAAAGATAATCCACCGTATAGTTGAGTCCCCAGATAAGATGCTCGCATTGGCTTTAGTGGGAACAAATCTCGCTAATGTCTTGATTTCATTATTTGGAGATCGTTTGACCGAAAGCATACTACCCAATCTTTCAGAAAATCAACAAAATCTACAAAGTTCAATCTCAATCATATATATCACTATTTTACTACTTATCTTCGGAGAAATCCTACCGAAAACTATATTTCGTGTCAAAGCAGACATACTGGCACACCGTTTCGCTTATGTGTTACGATTATCTGAATATCTCTTAGCACCTCTTATTGTGTTTGTTCAAACAGTGACAAGATTTCTCATCTGGATTTTTGATAGAGGTGCAAGTCCACCTAATCCAGATGCGCAACGGGAAGAGTTAAGATTACTTGCAACAATGGGTGAAAGATCAGGCAGCCTTCTCACTGAACAGCGACGAATGATTCACCGATTACTTAATTTTCAAGACCGTACTGTTCGACAAGTTATGGTACCCCTTGTTGATATTGTTGCCATTGAAAAAACTACAACATGTGAAGACTTCTTACAAATTGCCGCCGATTCCGGTTACTCAAGATTTCCTGTATACGAAGAACGTATCTATAACATCGTTGGGATTGTTAACCTGTTAGATGTCATCTATGCAGAAAACCTACCTGAAACAGTTGAACCTTTTATCCGTACAAATCTACACGTTGTCCCTGAATCAAAAAATATCAATACACTTCTGAAAGAAATTCAGAATACCCATCATACGATGGTATTTGCTGTTGACGAATACCGTGGTGTCGTAGGACTTGTTACCGTTGAAGACCTGATTGAAGAGATCGTTGGTGAATTTGCGGATGAACGCGATCACCCAGATTTCATTCAATTAATCGCACCAGACATCCTTGAATGTGACGGTAAAACTGAGATAAACGTGTTAGAGGAACATTACGGTTTATCTATTCCACAAGGAAACTATGGTACCATTGCTGGCTATATCCTTGAAAGGACTGGAACGATCCCAGAAACCGGCACGGAACTGGAACTTGGTGATTCTGTTATCACAATTTTAGTTGCTGATAAGCGAGCGATACAGAAGATTCGCATCCGGCGACGACTCGGTAGATTTAATACCTAACTGCATTACGGGTTGATACACCTTTTCCTACAAAATTCCAAGAGGCGGCATCACAACAACTTCCTCAGTCACCATACCCAACGGTTGTTGGCATACAGACAGAACAACATTCGCCACATGTTCAGGTTTCAGCATCTTTTCAAAGTCGGGATGTTGTGAAATATCATCCCAAAACGGTGTTTCAACGGAACCGGGTAAAACCGCAGTAACTCGAACGTTCTGCTCTCGTACTTCAGCTGCTAGGACCTTCGTTAAAGCAAGTGCACCTGCTTTTGCTGCACAATATGCACCTGATGCTGGAAAAGCAACTTTCGCAGCGATAGACAACACGTTTATTATTTGTCCACCATCCTGTTCCAATAGATATGGCAGCGCATATTTAGTGCAAAGAAAAACCCCCTTTAAATTAGAATTGATGACACTGTCCCAATCTGACGTATCAAAATTGGTAACGTTCCCAAATATTCCGTTTCCTGCGTTGTTTATCAAAATATCCAACTTTTGATAGGAGTCCAATGTGCTTTTGATTAGGTTTTTCACCGCGTCAACATCAGTAACATCAGTTGGAATAGCAATTGCATCCGCACCTGATTCTCTAATATCCGCTGCGACCTTTTCAACAACATCATGAGTACGCGCAGCTAAAACAACCCGCGCTTCTGCCTCGGCTAAGGTAAACGCAATCGCTTTGCCAATACCCTTTGATGCACCAGTAATAACAGCAACTTTCCCTTTAAGACTATATGGCAGTGTGTTGTTGGTAATGTTTTGCATGATTTATAGAAAAGTAGGTGGACGGTAGGTATGGCATTCCTACAATCTTTTAGTAAAGCATATAATTATTTGGTCATAAGGTCAACGGATGCACTGCCGAGGTCGGTGTCAATGGAGAGATGCATCGGTTTACGTTTCCGATCCATTCAAGGCTTGTAAGAATGCATCAACACCAGAGGTCTTGACTGATGTGCGAAGCAGCTCTGTCAAACGATCAAGGTCTTCAATAGAATCAAGCGCATGCTCTACGCGTTGCACATCGCTTAGCGGAAAGCGTTCGTTTAGCACAGATAGAATATTTTTGATGGATGTTTCACGGGAACCTTGCTGAACGCCACGTTCAACACCCCGCTGAATTACGATATCGTAATAAGGAGATTCTTGCATGATTTCCTCCAATATAAGTTTATCTAAAAAACTTGGGGCATGGACTAAGCCACCTAACAGAGATAACGCAAACAACAGAGTTCCCTGCGTTTGTTTGTCAACTGGGGCAGCTTCTGTCTTTTCAACACATTTTTGCAACCATGTTTCCGCGTTCATGCCCGTAGGCGGTTTCATTAAAGGCATGAACGGTAACAATCCAACCGATGCTGTTTCCAAAAACGATTCACCTTCTAAATTCGCTAATCGAATCACCTGATACTTATGATGCAAACCAAAGACATCATTTCCATAACTATAGCCGCCAGGGTCAGTCTCTCCAGCCTTCGGACTTAAATACAGCACCACTGAATATACGGGAAGTTCATGACGTAACAGAAGTTCACTTGCATAAGCGAGGACACGCAACGGCATCGGTTTATCTCTGCTATCATCGGTTTGCACCTCTATATGTAGCAGGACTGTCTCATTGTGCCATAGCACCTTCAATGTTATGTCATTGCGATGCACCTTAACCGTATGTTGTTCGGTGTCAAGTGTCTCTAATACTTGAACATCGGGCGTGCCAAAGGATAACATGGCGAACTCATCGGCGTACTGGTGCATCAGATGCTTCACGATCTCATCGTATTGTGCCATGCTATGTATTATATCTCTCCTATTTCTAACGGTTTTTATTGATTATACTTGATGGAGTGTTGGTTTGTCAAGGGAAGTTTTTCGGTTGGGTGTTGATAGGTGGAATAGAATACCCTGTGTCAAGTTCTGTACTTGTTCATTTGTGGAAAAACCTATAATACCAAATTAACAGGAGCGGTCTTATTTTGGGTTATATTATGAAACTTGGATACATCTCAGAAACTCAGCACGCGTCGAACTATCCTCCCGAAATGTGCCAAGCATAGCATTTGTTGTCATCTTTGCAGCTTGCTTTTCTACACCGCGTGCCATCATGCACATGTGTTGTGCTTCTATTACAACCCCAACACCTGTCGGCTCCAAGGCAGTTTGCAATGCCTCAGCAATTTCGCGCGTTAAACGTTCCTGAACTTGCAAACGCCGTGCAAACATGTCAACAAGCCGGGGGATTTTACTTAAGCCAATAATCCGCTTTTCTGGAAGATAACCGACATGACACTTACCCCAAAAAGGTAGGATGTGGTGCTCACAGAGACTATAAAACTCTATATCTTTGACAATAACCATCTCATCAAAATCTTCGTCAAAGATTGCTCTATTTAATACCTTATCAATGTCTTGATGATAACCACTCGTCAAAAAAGATAACGCTTTAGCAGCACGCAGCGGTGTTCTTACTAAACCTTCACGATTTGGATCTTCGCCCAGATTCTCAAGTATCTGTGTATAGAGAGATTCCAAATTCGCTGTCTGATTAGACACTTTCTGCTTATGATCAGCTTCAGTTTCCTGTTCAGTTTTCATATATTATGAGGGTTCTCCATAGTAATCAAAATGATTTTTGGGTGTTTCTCGTAAACGCAGACGGTGTAAAACAACGGGTCGTAAATTCGGTTCTAATACGTCCCAAAGCACTTTCACGAAATTTTCAGATGTCGGATTAAGCCTCTCAAATTCTGGTGTATCAAGATTTAGGTGTTTGTAATCAAAACGCTCAAAAACCTGCTTTTCAACAACCTCGTCAATTTGGTTCAATCCTGCTACCAATCCAGTTTTCACATCTACATCACCTTTGACAGTGATTTCAAGCACATAGTTGTGTCCATGTCCAGCAGGATTATTGCACTTCCCAAAGATGTCACGATTCTCCGCATCACTGAGCAGATGACTATGTAAACGGTGCGCTGCGCTAAACTCGTAGACCTTAGTCAGATAAACCATCTGTCCCTCCCCATAGTAATCAGCAAATACTGTTGAACTCTCATACAACCGAACCCGATGAAGCAATCCATCGGTCAGAGACGGGATAAATCGCTGCCAAATTTCAATCGTGATGTTTTCACAAGTCGGTTGCAAATGCGGATTTTTAGCAAAAATCGGATGTTGACTGTTTAGGTGTTTATGGTCGTAATTCGCAATAACTTCAGACTTTAACAACACATCTAATGTCGTTAAGTTGATGACCATTCCATCATCGGCCTCTATATCTCCCTTAACCATCACCTCAAGCACGTAATTATGACCGTGGCTATTCGGATTTGCCGAAGCACCGAACAACGCAACGTTCTCGGCATCGCTCAATTCAGGTATCCGATTGTAATGAGACGCTTCAAAGGCAATCTGCCGTGTTAAGTAGTACATCAGTTCGGTTGAGTTTGTCAAAAATAAGTAATTTTTCCAGCAACTGACACCTTAAAGTCTACTAATCAGAAATATGATGATGACTGCTGTTGTAAACCCAGTTCCAGTCTTCATGCCGATACCTGCCCACCGAGATTGTAAACGTACAGATTCCGACTTATATGCAGATACATATTTTTCAACATATTCAGGCGGTTTACCAAGTAAATTTGGCACATCATTGGTAACTACTTCTAGGGGTATTTGTGCTGCTTTTGTTACCTGATTTCCACCAACAATTCCCGCAAAAAGCACGCCAGTAATACATCCTTCAATAAACCATTTTGGACGCGGGACATCTCGTTGGGCATCTTGCTGCCCTGCCTCTATAGGTGTCAATTCGCATCTGCCAGATATAGACATCAAACACATAGCGATTATTATCAAAACACATAAAACGCGTCGCATTGCTATCTCAGTTTATATTGATTGAAAAGTTAATTGAAAATCAGTATTCCTGACGGACTGAAGAGACTAATTGATCATCAACAGATTCATATTGAACCGTCATAATCCATTCGCCTGTCCCTCGCAATTGCACATCACATTTTTTCAACCATTCAATCAATGTTAGTTTGTCGCGTGCTTCCCATTCGCACACCAATCTTCCGGACAATGTATCACACAGCACACGGATATTGCTGACATCGTCATTTCCTTCTTCTTGAAATCGCTGCAGTAATCGCGCTACATCTTGCCTTGTCATACAAGCAATTGCATGCACAGAAACAAATCTCATAAATCGTTCTTTCTAATAAGTTGCAAGGAAATAGGGACGATAACTATACCGTCCCATTCTCAAGTTTAATCACGCGCAATAGGCGCGCCGACAAGATTTCCCCATTCTGTCCAGCTGCCATCATAATTGCGTACCTTTTCATAGCCAAGTAGGTACTTCAACACGAACCATGTATGTGATGAACGCTCACCAATACGGCAGTAAGCGATAGTCTCTTTACTGTCGTCAACACCTGCACCACCGTAGATAGATTGCAGTTCATCGTGAGACTTAAATGTGCCATCTTCCGCAACTGCTGTCGCCCACGGGATATTCGCAGCTCCAGGGATATGTCCACCACGTTGCGCAGTTTCACTCATTCCCGGCGGCGCAATCACTTCACCAGTAAATTCCGCAGGTGAACGCACGTCTACCAAGTTGATAACACCTTGCTCAAGTGTCGGTAGAATATTGTCCTTTGTTGCGCGGACGTTGTCATCAGGGAATTTCGCCTGATACCCAGTCGCAGCATAAGAGGGAACATCTGTGCCGAGTTCTCTACCTTCGTCTATCCACTTTTGACGACCACCGTTCATAACCTTCAAAAGACTCTCATCGTGCCCATAATAACGGAACTGCCACAACGCATAAGTAGCGAACCAATTGTTATTATCACCATAGAAAATCACAGTCGTATCATTAGCAATGCCGCTGTCGTTGCAGAGTGCTTCAAACTGATCTTTTGTGAGAATATCACGCCGGACTTGGTCGCACAACTGTGTCTGCCAATTCAAACCGACCGCACCCGCAATATGTCCTTCTCCATACGCTGAGGTATCCACGTCAACTTCAAGCAGTCGGATACCAGCGTCACCTCCATGCTCCGCAACCCACTCTGTACTTACCAAAACATCTAGATTTGCATAATCTGCCATATCTGTTTGTCCTCCTGTTACAAAACTTATTATCACAAATATTAAGAGAATCATGCCATACATAGCAAAATTCACAATTACGTCTTCAATGTTAGATTCTCTTTATATTATACGCATTTGCGTGGTATTTGTCAAATATCGTTAGTACTCTGTCATTGGCACTCAATTGTCCAATTTTTTCAAATACATTACGAAACATTAACAGAAATCTATTGAATATCTATTGTTCCACACCAAAAACAATTTGGAAACTGACGTGCATGCCACGCTATAATATAAACAATACTATAAAAAAAGCAAAATAAACCACAACAAACGTTAAAAATACTTGACACACATTATTGTATATGTTATAATATACTTCACACATTAAACTTATGGTAAAATCTTATTACTACATCTATGAAACTGACATATTCTGCTCATAAAAGGACAACAAATTTCAAAATGTTACACTTTCCCAAAAAATATTTTTTTCAAATTACAAGAAAATACCTATAAACCCTTTCTACGACTGGGTTCACACCACATTATAAATGTTTTCAAAAAAACGAAAAAAGTGTCTATTTGGTAACATTTTAAGACGAATCGTCCAAGAAATACGTGAGATAAACACAACTTTCGTAGAGGAAATTGACAACATCTCTTACAAAAAAGCGTAAATCGCTGGTGTTGAAAACGCCTCCCACACAACAGTGTTCTTGACAATTGAATACCTCTGGGCACCAAATTCGACATTTTCTCAAACAATACAATCAGGAGATAGCAGATGAAGAAGCATAACCACAATGATTTTGACGGTTTCATGGTCAATGTATTTTTTGATGAAGATAGTGATTATCTTCTCCACCTCTTCGGTGTTTTCGTTTATTTCTTGAAAAGTTCCGTTAGGTGTGATATATTTAATTACTCGTTTATATTCAGACTACTAAAACAATAATATTACGAGTTGTGTTAAATAACTATCTGAAGAATATTATTTCACAAAGAATGTTATTGAAGTCATTTTCAGATACTAATAGGTTCTTCACTCCGTATGAAGAGTAAAAAATTGGGTAATGTCTTGTTCTTACTAATATTTAAGAATAGTTATGTAGTATACCTATTCTTTGTCTGAACCAGGATTATCAGGATTTTTCTCATCATATCCTATTCCAAAAAAGAACGTAAACGCGCATCAAAAGTCCTTCATAGGGTAAATCTTGAAAATCTGGTAATCCTGAAAATCCTGGTTCAGACAAAAAACAGGTATACTATCCAACCACTCTAAAAAATTACAAAAAACAAGATATTACCCGATTAAAAAATTAATCTTCATTAGGGACAATATGTTTATAGCATGAATGCGAATATATGTGTAAACCAACAAAACAATTATGGTGGATTATTGAAATAATTATACACATCTTCTGTAGGAGCGACCTCCCGGGTCGCGACCAAAGGTCGCTCCTACAACTCAGAATGTAGAATTAATTGTATAATTTACCATAGTTAACCAATATGATCCGGGAACTCTTTGATTTTGCCGAAATTCAAGAATGGACTTTACAATACGGCATGAACAATTATAAGAAAACCGCTGCTGCAAAAGGGAATGAATTGTTTATCAAAAATTACTGATATGAGAAAGAAAAGGAAATTGTTTTAACGGATGAAATCAAACACAAACAAAGAATCTCATAACTATTTCTTACCACCACGTATTGAATTCGGGGAAGGTACAATCGAAAACTTGGCAGATCATGTCAAGACATTCGGTGGCAAAAAACCTTATATCGTTAGTGATGCAGGTATCCAAGAAGCTGGAATATTAGAGCAAGCAGTCGCGTCATTGGTAGCAGAAAAATTACCATATACTACTTATGTGGAAATTGAACCGAACCCCACAGATATTAGTGTCGTAAAAGGTCTGGAAGTCTATCAAAAAGAGAAATGTGACATTGTCATTGCTGTCGGTGGGGGAAGTGTGATGGACGCAGCAAAAGCAATCCGTCTCTTGACAACACACGCACCCCCCTTAGAGCCATACTATGTAGAATCAGGTGGCGCAAATAATATACGTGGTGATATGCCACCTTTGATATGTGTACCCACAACCGCAGGCACCGGCAGCGAAGTCTCACAAGGTGCAGTGATTACCGATACCTCATTACAGACAACTAACCGATGGAGAAAACGTGCAATCGTCACACGCTACAATATGGCAGACATTGCACTCCTTGACCCAGCGTTAACTATAAAAATGCCACCAGCACTCACCGCAGCAACAGGCATGGATACTATCACACACGGCATTGAGGCATACGTCGCAACAAAATATCATCCCATCGCAGAAGGAGTCGCACTGCAAGCACTAAAAATATTGGGAGCAAATATCCGAAAAGTCTATCATAACGGCAATGATATTGACGCAAGAGGGGAGATGTTATTAGCATCGTGTATGGCAGCATTCTCTTTTCAGAAAGGGCTCGGTGCAGTTCACTCCATGGCACATCAGTTGTCAACAGAAGCACCCATCCCACACGGTGTCGCTAATGCAATACTCTTACCACCTGTGATGGAGTTTAACCTCCCACATGTGATTAACAAATATGCTGATGTTGCAGATGCATTAGGCGTTAATGTTGAGAGCATGTCTAAAGGCGAGGCAGCGTGCGCAGCAATTGACGAAATTCGCACATTGAATGAAGAACTCAATATACCAACTGGACTCGGTGAGGCGGGGTTAGATAGGAAAAGGATACCAAAACTCGCAGCAGATGCAATGCTCGACCACTGCCATAAATTCAATCCAAGACACTGCACACAACAAGATATGGTAAATTTACTTGAAGCCGCATTCTAAAGCGTATCTCATAAATGCGATTTTGACCAAATTCACTGGATTATGTATCTTGTAAATCGGGGTTAGAAACCCCTCCTACCATTTATGAGATAGATTGTAATTGTTCTAATGCGTAAGAAAAACAGAAAGGTTTTACTACGGAGATAGGTCGATGGGAACAATCCAACCCTTTGTATCCGCAGGTTTATAGACGTTATTCTGCAGATAATCGGAGGTGTGCCATAAACAAAGACTTTTACCATCTGGCATCCAGACGATTGAGGCAAGTTTCATGGATGTCCGGGCAATCGGATACTTCTTCCCGCTGCCCAAATCATATACCCAAACCTTCCAGCGCAGCCCCACACAGTCTTCACGTTCTAAATACGCTAACCGATTTTCCGTTGGAGACCAAGCAGGGGCAGTGTGTTTGAGAATACGGAATTTTGACGGTTCAGTCGGAATTTTTGCAACATGAAGCCGTTTATCAAAAAGCGGATCAGGACGATTACTCCCAGAAAGCACATACGCAAGTTGTGCACCATCTGATGACCAGCGCAGCTGACTAATACGTTGGTGTTGCGTCGAAATCTGCTCTAAACGTTCACCTGCAGCACTTTGGATACGGACTGCAGCATAACGCACAGTCCCATTACCGACTTGTTGATCCTGCACAACATCAAAGGCAAGCCGTTTGCCATCAGGCGACCAAGCAGGGGCCCGCAAATAAGTATCCGTATATGGAGTTCTTTTGAATAGGACGCGCGCAACGACACCCCCACCGCTGCCGTCACTATTGATCCGATAAATAGTATCATACCCTTTTTCGCGTCGCCTAAACGCCAATTGGTTTGCAGTAGATGACCAAGCAGGGGCTGCACCTTGAACCAGTTTTCTGACACGCCCCAATTTCCAATCAACTGTATGGATATATTTAGCATCACCCACCGTTGTCTCAAAAGCAATCAGACGACTATCCAGCGACCAAGAAACATGTGGATTGTAAAAAGCACCCTCATGAAGTTTTCGGGCTTGCTGCCCCTCCTTATCCATAATCCAAAGCTCACTTGCTTTCCAATATCTTCCACCTAAGTCGGTTCTTTTTAACATCGCAACGAGTTCACCATCAGGACTCCAATACGGATACTCTGCACCGCTAACCATAAGTATCATCCGTGGCGTGCCGCAGTAGTTGACATTGAACAGAACGCCATCTGTTTCCGCAAATTCCCCAAAAGCAAATCTATCTAACCAGACAATCGCTTTGTTCGGTAGTTCCACTTGAAACCGATCTTTTGTAGATTGGAGAATTGGCAACTCCGTACCATCATTCAAATGGAACAAAGGAGAAGTTCCCTCTTTCTCAGCATACACTGGAACATTATCAAGCGTAACAATACCATGTTTGCGTGTATCAGCTGCAACAGGTGTGCCTTCTGTTGTGTTGGCAAAAGCATAGACATAACCATCGGTCGAAGCAGTGTATAGGACCCCGTCGGAGATCGCTGGGGCTGCGTTGACTGCCCCTTCTGTTTGATAGGACCATACCTCTGTTTTAGACGAAATGTCAATCGCCTGAATCTTCCCGTTTCTTGCACCTATATAGGCGAACCCGTTTGCAATTACCGGCAAACTCTCGCTACCTTCTGTATAAGAACGCCAATGATTTGCATTATGTTGTGGAAGGATGGGACGGAATTCAGCATTCTCACAGCCATATTCTATGCCGTTAATGGTAACCGTGCGTTGTCGTTCAGACTTCAATTGACCGGTAATCGCATCCAACATGTAGATTTTTGATGGAAACGCACCCGTATAGACAACTCTATCATAAACTACTGGCGGTGCATCCATCCATCCCTTGGTTTTGAAGTCCCAAAGCAGATCCCCTGTTTTCGCATCCAGCGCGTAAAACTTGTTGTCCCGCGTACTAAAGTAAACGCGTCCACCCCATATCGCAGCGGAAAAACGAATCGCACTCTCTGCATTGAAAACCCATTTGATACCCCATTCTTTAGCATCTAAAGCATATAACCTTCCATCGGCAGAACCGATATAAAGGATGCCATCTGCTATCACTGGTGAGGCAGTCAGGGGACCACCTGTCTTGAATTTCCATAGCAAACGGAACGGGGGTTTCAGTGTCTGATCTGGACTCTTACCAGAGAATTGCAAGTCATGCATATACATGTGCCAATCTTCTGCACGTAACGGCGTGATGGGCGGTGAAATCTCTGCTGTAGGAGAACCGTTTTGCTGTTTAGGTGAAGGTGTGTTCTGTGCTTTATCATCTGTATCACAACCCGATAATAGGAGCAACGTAACAAAAAGGGAAAATAAGGATGCGAAAACAGTTCTAAAATATGTGGTTTGCGGCATGATTTGGCAAGCAACCTATTGCGTAGAATTGTGTAGAATTTTTGAAGTAACGAAAAGCCGTTACTCCTAATATAACATGTAAGCGTTAATGTGTCAAGAATGGGGTGTGTAAAGTTTTTGGCACTTGTCTGAACCAGGATTTGCAGGATTATCAGATTACCAGGATTGCCCCATCAAGAGTTTTTGATACACTTTGATGTCAACTTTGGGAATAGAACTTGTTAAGGAAAATCCTAGTTCAGACAGAATCGCGGAGGGCGCGGTGTTTGCGGAATCACGGAATTCACGGAAGACGCGGAGAAGATACCTGCGATTAAACATTTTGATTAGATGCTGGTTATCTTATGCAATAAATGCTAATGCGGTATCTTTTCCGTGTCTTCCGCGTACTCCGCGAATTCCGCGATTCTGAAGCAAAAACCGATTAATTCGCGATTCTGACAAAAAGAGTGACAAAAACTTTACACACTCATAATAATCATGGGGTGTGTAAAATTTTTGGCATGATTTTGGCATGAATTGTGAGTAAAGTTGT
>JAAXHO010000012.1 GCA_012270795.1 Candidatus Poribacteria bacterium | reverse complement strand
GAATAGTAATTAGCACAAGTCGTTACCCTGGTATTTGGAACGATTCCATCAACGACTGCTCTATAAACTGGCATTGAAGCATGTCCCTCACGGAACATGTCATGTCCGAATGCGACGAATTTATCGCCGTAGACTTGCGTAACAGTTCCAAAACCGCCTATGTTGACTATATCCCCAGTAGCAGCAAAAACCCCGATCATGTCACCAGCGGATAGATTCTTTGAAGCGTTTGCGGGCGGGGCACCGGGTGCGCCGCCGATACGTGAATAGAATTCAACATTACTGAATTGTGTGTCTTGAAGGTATGAAGACAACTGTTGTAATCTGTTGTTATCAACACCGGAAATTGTAACAGGTGTTTTTATTGTTGTATAAGTTGGGTTGATGACAACTCCTGGTGCAGCGGGCGGGTTCAAAAACTCGCCAAATGTTATATGATCTAATGTGGCTTCCATTGCATCAATGGGGGTTACCAAAAACCGGTGGGGTGCTGCTGCCCAAAAATCACCACGAGACAGTGCACCGAAAACTCTACCTTTCGTGCCGACCGGACTTCTAGACATACCTTGTGCAAGTCCACCCATCGCTGTAACAGCTTCATCTGTCAACACACATTCATAAAGTGGAAATCCATAACCTAGGGTTTGTACTCTTCGGAACTCAGCCTCAACTATTACCTTACTTGTGCCCTCAATAACGGTAATAATTTCAACGGGTGTTTTTGTTGCGAGTCTGCGAACTTCATCTTCGTACATACTTTCGAGTTCAACTTCACCGACCAATGGTGCAGCGTTTAACTCATCTGTTACGTCAACAATTGCGGGATTATCAATTTGGGCTTTTTCTTCATCTGGTGAACACCCCAAATGTCCCAAAACCAACATTGTCAATGCTGCTAATACTAAAAAACGTTTCACTAATTTACTCCTAACTTGATTTATTTCTAAATCCTTAATTTAGAAAATTGAAGAATATTATATGCCTACCAGAAAATAAAGTTATATTTTCTATTTTGCAGGCGACTAACAGTTGTTTTAAGTCTATTATAAGTAGCCACGTTGCTAATGAAAAACGGGAGATACTGAATAGACTAAACCTATTTCTAACTAACCTTATTTGAGAATTATACCTTACAATATTATTTATTAAGGTAATATAAAAAAACACAACAACTCAAAAGTAGTTTTTGCTACCATGCCACCCAACCGCCATCCACAGCAAGGGTTTGGCCAGTAACCCAGTTTGCTGCTTCGGAGGCTAAGAAGAGCACAGCCCCAACTACTTCATCTACTTCCCCAACACGTCCCATAGGTATGCGTCGAACGACATCTTCATAAAATTCTTTACGTTGCAGTAGAACATCTGCGAGTGGTGTTCGTGTGAATGCAGGTGCAACGGCGTTGACGGTGACATTATGCGGTGCCCATTCAACAGCGAGTCCTTTTGTTAGAAGGACAACACCCCCTTTGCTACCAGAATAGGCAGTACGTAGCGGCCCACCCACTAAACCCATTGTGGAGGATATATTTATTATCTTACCACTTTCGCGTTCAATCATAGGTTTGACGAGGGTTTGTGTAAGAAAGAATAGCCCTTTGAGATTGAGATCGTAGATTGCATCCCAATCTTCTTCAGTAAGTTCTAATGCGGGTTTAGGGCGGTTTGTCCCAGCATTGTTAACAAGGATATCAATGCGTCCCCAGATGTCAAGTGCTTCTTTCGCGCCCTCCTGAACTGATTTCATATCACTCACATCAAACACCACAGGTTGTGCTTCTCCGCCATTTGTACGTATCTCTTCAGCGACTTCGTCAAGGTCTGATCGTGTGCGACTATTTAGGATCACTTTAGCTCCCATTTGTGCGGCAGCTAATGCAATACCTTTACCTATTCCTTTACCGGAACCGGTAATCAACATGACTTTATCGTTCAACTCAAATCCTGGAAATGCCATATATTTCCTCCTTAATTTTGTCTTTTTTCATTCATAAAGTTCAGAACCTGTGAATCTACCTGCTAATTTCAGTGTATTTTCCAACAACATTGCTCGCGTTAGTGGACCGACTCCCCCTGGAACAGGTGTGATATGTCCTGCTACCTCTTTGACTTCTTCATATTTAACATCACCGACAAGTTTATCTTCAACTTTGTTTATTCCAACATCAATGACGGTAGCACCGGGTTTTACCATCTCCGCTGTGATGAATTTCGGTTTACCGATTGCAGCAACAAGGATATCTGCCTGTTGTGTCATCTCCGCGAGATTTTTCGTACGCGAATGGCAATATGTTACAGTTGCGTTGCGATTGAGTAACATCACGCCGACAGGTTTCCCGACAAGATGACTTCTCCCGACACAGACAGCCTTTTTTCCTTCAATGGGTTCTCCTGTGAGTTCAATAAGTCGTATAATACCTGTTGGTGTGCATGGTGTGATCCTTTCTCTGTTGATAAACAAATTTCCTAAATTTATGGGTGTTAATCCATCTGCGTCCTTGTTAGGTGAAATTGTATCTATGATTGTCTGTTCGTCAATTGTCTCTGGTAGCGGCATTTGCACCAAAATACCGTGTATATCTTGGCGGTCATTTAATTCTTTTACTTTGTCAATTAGTGTATGTTGGGTTATATCGGCGGGGAGTCTTTGGACTTCTGAATGAAAATTGACTTTTTGGCAATCGCGTTGTTTGTATTTTATATAGAGCGTTGATGCGGGATCGTCACCAACTTGGATGACAGCGAGCCCGGGAGTTATGTTTAGTTTTTTGAGTTTTTGACGGATTTGGCTACGGATTTGTTGAGCAAGACGAGTACCGTTAAGTATTTTGGACGACAATTCAGTTTCCCCAATCAATAAGTTGTTGTATATGTATTATACATCTAATTGAGGTACAAACGCAAGTATAAAGCTCAGGACTTACGCAATTTTTTCCAAATCCACCCGAATTGCGTGTTTGGTAAATCGGGGTTAGAAACCCCTCCTACGATTTATGGGAAAGGTTGTTAAAACTAATCTGTTTTTAATCGTTTTAATCGTTCTTGAATAAAGGATAGAACAGTTTCTTGACTTTGGAATCCGAGCGTTCCGGCTTCATCGATTGCCATCTGCATCTGGATCGGACTATCTAACAGCATCTTTTCAGCCTTTCGGTAATACTCCTGAGCCTTTTTCTTTTCGCCGTTTTCTTGGTGGAGTACGGCTAAATAGATATGTGCTGCAGCAAGTCGTGGCGATACGGTACGTGTTCTGATAAACTCCTCAAAGGCATAACGAGCATCAGCAAAACGTTGATCTTCATAGTGGACTCTTCCAATGCGGAATTGTGCTCTATCTGCGTAACTGTCTTTGTATCCACCTGTCAGATATAACTCCCGTTCTGGATAAGCGATAGTTGTATGGTAAGCTTTCAATGCTTCATCGTATCGTTGGAGTTTTCTGTAGATTTCTCCTACCTGAAATGTTGCCATCATGGCTTGCAGTGTATTTGGATGCTGTGAAGTAATTGCGTTGAATGTTTGCAGTGCGGAATTAGGTTTTTCAAGTATTTCCGCATTTATGATACCTATACGGTAGAGTGCCTCAGCAGCATACGTGGATATAGCATGTGCTTTGATAACTTCATTATATAGTTCAACTGCCTTTGCATAGTCCAGTAATTCGCGCTCATAGATAGTCGCAATTTGTAGTTGCGTTCGCACTTTCACATTTGGATCTACACCTTCGTTCTGTATTTGAGACATCATGTTCTGAATCATTGCGAGGTGTTTAATCGCTTGTAGTTGAGCGTTAACTTTTTTAGCATATTGTGATTTTGGGTCAGTGACTATAAGGCTTTGTGCTAATGTTAATGCTTGAGCGTAATGCTGGTTTTTAACAGCATTTTCAAATTTATCAAATTCATGTTTTGGTATAATATGAGATAATGTATTTATTTTCTCATTTATTAACTTAGCGACCTCAGAAACACTCTTATCATACATTGTAATCTGTCCAAGGTACACAGGGTCAAGTTTTGGAAGATATACATTAAGGAAGATTTTAAAAGCATTTCGTGCTTCTGTATAGTTTTGTATATTTTCATGGCATATACCTAACCAATAAAATACTGCGGGCATATTCCAAAAGTTAGGATATTTTTCTATAATAGAATTATACTCATTGATAGCAGTTTGATATTTTTGGTCTTCGCGTTGCAGATTTGCAATATGAAATAGAGCTTCTGCTGCGAAGTTGGTAGTAGGAAAATTGTCAACAACTTTCTTATATGCTTCAACAGCTGTAACTAATTGATGAAGGACTGTGTGTCGAATATGTGCAATTCGCCATTGTGCTTCTGGTGCTAATTTGTCTGTAGGAAAATTCTTAAGTAAATCTTCATAGATTTCAATAGCACGTTCAGGTTGATTGAGTTGTGAGTGAGTACGGTAGAGTTCTGCTACCTGAAATTGTGCAACAGCTTCTAAAGATGTACCTTCATATGTGTTGACAGTATTTTTCTGTATCTCCAAATTCTTTAGTGATGTGCGAATATCTCGTATTTTTCGTCGTCCGATCTCATAGACAAAATGGGGTTCAGGTGCAATTCCAATGAGTCGGCGGAAACTATCAATCGCTTTATCATATTCACCCATACGACTATATACATCACCCATTTTTAGATATGCCAGACGGATTTCAACTAGAGGGAGACCGTCAGCTCTCATACGGATAATTTTTTGATATGTTTTTATGGCTTCAGGATATTGGTGTGTATAGTTATAGTACACCTCACCGAGTTGGTGATAGTAACTACTCCGACTTTCAACATTTTTTGTGGATGTGGCAAGTGTTTCCAACTTTGAGATTGCTTCTGGATATCGACGTGCCTTAATTAAATCGTTGACTTCACTATCCTGTGCATAGCCAGTTGAAAACACTATAAGTATCAAAAATAAGATACTAAAGAACCAACGGTGAACATTAAAAGATAAACTCATTTTTTTACTTAAAACCCTTATTGTTGAAATAAACTCGGAGTTCCCTCCTACATTTCAATAATGCCATATATTTTGTAGCACAAACTTTATAGTAGATTATGGAATTAATTACACATTTTTACAGGTAGGAGCGACCTTTGGTCGCTCCTATCGATAATAAATGTATGCCTGTCGGGTTTCGTTCCTCTACCCGACCTACAATTGAACTATCAAACAGATGTTGACCAAGCATTAGGTTAACCTAAGTTGCCACCTACTTTAGAAATACTTTTGTTGGAAGGGTTTCTAACCCCGATTTATGATAATTTGCATCAGAATTCGTTGTTTTTCTGTTTTTTGTTATCAATCGGGGTTAGAAACCCCTCCAACATATAATAGGTAGTAACTTGAGTTAGGTTAGACTGCTGAAATTAAATGGTATAGTTTGAGAATGCATACAATTAGAAATCGGAGTTAACATTTTTTAGATGTTTTTTGGCGATATTTGCTAAATCAGTACCTTGTGCACGGTCACTCACACGATTGAGTTGACTGACAGTATCCCACGAATCTGAGTTACGTAGATGTTTGTTTCGTAGGACATCTTCCATACTTCTTTGAATGTCCTGGCGTTGATACTGTTCAATGCGTGCATCTGCTGAGTCAAGTCCATTTGCTACATAATCATCGGGGCCATTTTGCATCGGATTTCCAACAAAAAACGCGATAGAGATGACTGCAGCGATGAATAAGCATAAACTTGCTACCTTCTGTTCTTGTAAAATGAACAAAGATTTTGAAACATATTCTGATAAACGCGTCAACAGAGTTGGTTTTTCTGCAGGTACTTCAGCGAGTCGTCTGTAGAGTCGCATTTCAAGGTTGTGAGGTGCAATTGGATGTGGTAGAAATTCACCTTCAGCTTCGTCAACAAGGTGAAGCACACGCTCAAAGTCTTTTACCTTCCTTGTGCAGCTATTGCATGTGGTCAAATGGTGTTCAAATTTAGATACTAAAGCGGTATCTAATTCACCATAGGCATAATCAATTGCTTGTGCTTCAAATTTCTTACATTTAGGCATGGACTTTCCTCCTATATTTCATTATTATCCCATAAAGGTTGTAGTATCGTCTGTAACTTTTTCATTGCGCGATGTAGGTGTATTTTTACTGTTCCTTCAGCCATTCCGAGTGTTTCCGCTACCTCTTTAATCTGTAATCCTTCATATCGTGTTAGCATAAAAACTGACTTCTGTTTTGATGAGAGTTCGTCAACTGCTTCACGGATGATGCGTCCCCTTTCTTTTTCTTCTAGCTGTTTTTCAGGATTACTTGAGATGTCTGTTGCGACAAGTCTTGTCTCAATAATTTCCTCATCTTCAAATATAAATTCCGGTTTTCGTGCTTTTGAACGGTGATAATCAATAGATAAATTTGAAGCAATTGTATATAACCATGTAGAGAATTTTGCTTTAGGTTGCCATGAAGGAAGTGCGCGATATGCTTTGAAAAACACCTCAAGTGTGAGTTCTTCGGCATCTTCGTAATTTCTGACAGAACGTAGGAGATAACCGAAGATTCTACGTTCATAACGTTTCATTAAGGTGTCAAAAGCTTTCTGGCTACCAGCTTTAAACTGCGTTACGAGGATTTCATCGTCTATCATTTTGTCCATATTTTTTGCCAGTCTTTCGTTTCGGAATTGAACATCTAACTTTTTAACGTTTATATATTTGATTAAGTTTACAAAATAAAACGTTTTTTGTAAATATTATCCAAAATTTTATTCAAAGGCATTCAATTGTTGAAATGTACTCTTGTCGTAGGAGTTTTCAACCCCAATTTTCCCTGCCTACAGAAACATCCTATTGTTAACGGGTGTGATTTATCTACAATTGAATGCTTCCGGTTTTGTATCCTGTCCTCATTTCGGAATTTTTTAGTTGTTTTTTTCGTGTTTTTCGCGTTTTTTTATAAGTGTCCTCGAGCGTGTCTTGGTATGGGTTTATGAAGTTTTTTTTAATTTACGAAATTCTGAAAAAAACAACTAAATAGTTTTTTTGTCGTTTTTTTGTGTTGTGTTTTCTGTTTTGAGAACAATAGATATCATGTATAATCTATTGGTATTCTATTGTTGATAATGTCTTCCAACAAAGAGACATCGTGGCAATTGAATGGCTTTGATTATGGGTATCTTTTCCGTGTATTCCGGGGAATGCCTAAATGGCATTCATACCGTTGATTTGGTGAAATCCGCGCCTTCCGCGATTCTGAACCTAAATCCGCACCATCCGCGAATTACGCGATTCTGTCTAAACCAGGATTTTCAGATTACCAGGATGACCTTATCAAGGCTTTTTGATGCACTTTAATGCCAACTTTGGGAATAGCACCTGTTGAGGAAAATCCTGGTTCAGACAAGTGACAAAACTTTACACACCTCATTGCATTAATTCACTTGACAATAGTATGTTTGATATGATATAATTAAAAGTGGATTTTTATGTAATTGGTGGGATGTTTTTATGTAATTGGTGGGATGGCTGAGTGGACGAAAGCGGCGGTCTTGAAAACCGTTGTGGCGCAAGTCACCGTGGGTTCGAATCCTACTCCCACCGCCATTGTTTTGGAGAGGTGCAGGAGTGGTTGAACTGGACTGCCTGCTAAGCAGTTATGGCGTAAGTCATCGTGGGTTCGAATCCCACCCTCTCCGTTTTTGTACTATGTACGTTGGGTTGGATTAGGTAAATCTCACTATCTATAACAAATTGTTATTACAATGATGCGCCTGTAGCTCAGTGGATTAGAGCATCTGACTACGGATCAGAAGGCCGGGGGTTCGAATCCTCTCAGGCGCTTTTTCAGTTTTTCATTACCCGGGATTCATCAGATAAAAACAGTGTCAAACACCAATTCCATTGATCAATATAATGACAATGATGTATATTGGATGGAGCAGGCACTCGGTTTTGCCAAACAGGCAAGTGAGAAAGGGGAGGTTCCGGTTGGTGCGGTGCTTGTTAAAGACAATAAATGTTTAGCAGGTGCACATAATTGTCGAGAACAATCTGGTAACCCAATTGCACATGCTGAAATGCTTGTGATACAGGCAGCAGCACACACAGTAGGCAACTGGCGATTAACAGACACAACTTTATATGTAACTTTGGAACCGTGCTCTATGTGTGCGGGAGCTATCGTGCTGGCACGAATACCAAAGGTTGTTTATGCAGCAACTGACCCAAAAGCCGGGGCAGCAGGTTCACTCTACAATATCGTTCAAGACGAGCGTTTGAATCATCAGGTTGAATTGGTAAGTGGTGTCTGTGCGGAAGAGAGCAGCGCGCTATTGAAAGCATATTTTAAAAAACTCCGTTAGTTTTATAAAGAATATCAATGTTTTTAGAAGACTAATGCAGTTATGGAGTAATACATAGGGAGAGATGCAGGAGCGGTTGAACTGGACAGTCTCGAAAACTGTTGTGGCGCAAGTCACCGTGGGTTCGAATCCCACTCTCTCCGTCATTTATCGCTTGCTAATTACAAACATTTTGGGGCAGTAGCTCAGTTGGGAGAGCGCATCCCTCGCACGGATGAGGTCACGGGTTCAAACCCCGTCTGCTCCATATTGAGTCCTTTTCGGAGAGATGCAGGAGTTGGTTGAACTGGCATGACTGGAAATCATGTGTGCTGTTTTGCAGTACCGTGGGTTCGAATCCCACTCTCTCCGCCAGTTTTTTAGCGTAATATCGGTCGTAAAAGTAGAAATATATTGTCTAATCGGTATTATGTATATCTGAAGAACAGTTTTACATCTTGACTACGCAACAGTTTTACATCTTGACTACGCTAGGTGGGGAGGTAGCGGTGCCCTGTATCTGCAATCCGCTATAGCAGAACTGAATTCCCAGTATGCGGCCTGTTTTTGTGGGGACTGTCCTATGCACGTAGCGTTGAGAATTGGGTCTTGAGCAACGAGAACTTGTTGAACCCCGTCAGGTCTGGAAGGAAGCAGCGGCAGATAAGTTTTCTCGTGTGACGCAAGGTAGCCTGGTTTGAGCCAACGACATGGGCAACGCCCGGAAATGCTTGTCAACCCTGGGTGCGTAGTCATTTTATAATCAATTTCATAAATAAGGTAGCAAACATGTCTTATGAAGTTTTCGCGCAGAAATGGCGCCCTCAGAATTTTCGCGATGTTGTTGGACAAGCGCATGTAACTGCTACGTTACAGAACCAAATTCGATCAGAACGGCTCGGTCATGCGTACCTTTTTTGGGGACCAAGAGGGACTGGAAAAACAACTGTCGCGCGACTCTTTGCAAAAGCAGTGAACTGCCTTAATGCTACAGAAGAAACGGACTTAGGACCTGTTAAGAGCGGCGAACCATGCAATAACTGTGATGCTTGTGAGACGATTACACAAGGTTCATCGTTTGATGTAATAGAAATGGACGCTGCTTCAAATCGCGGAATTGACACGATTCGTGATCTGCGCGAGAACGTCAAACTCTCACCGGCTGCCTATAGATACAAAATCTATATTATTGACGAAGTGCACATGCTAACACCTGAGGGATTTAATGCACTTTTAAAAACTCTTGAGGAACCTCCAAACCATGTCATATTCATTATGGCAACCACAGAACACTCACAAATACCGAAAACGATTATCTCCCGATGCCAGGACTTTGATTTTCGTCATCTCACCCCAGAACAAATTATATCTCGTCTTCAACTGATAGCTGATGACGAAAATATTACGCTTGAAAAAGAGGTCTTGCCATTAATCACACGTCATTCAGAGGGGTGTCTTCGTGACGCAGAAAATCTCCTTGAACGTTTGGTCACATCTGCTGGAAGTCAGCTAACACTTGAAAATGTTGAGGAGACACTCGGCCTTGGTTCAAGTTCACTACTTCATCGACTCACGGAAGCAATAATAGATCGCAATTTAACCGAAGGGCTTGTAACGTTAAACCAGCTTTCAACACAAGGAATGGATATAACAAAATGTCTTCAACAGTTGATTGCATATTTTCGTGATTTGCGCATCCTTGCTATTGACAGCCAACTTGAAGATCATATCCAAAGTCCAAAATCTGAAGTCTCCGCTCTTAAAGCAAAAGCTGAAAAGGTCTCAGTTGAACGATCATCACGTATCATCAAGATTCTGATGCATGCTAATCGCGAGATCAAAGAATACGGTTTCGCTCAATTGCAACTTGAAAACGCATTGATACAAATTCATTCCATTCATGATGCAATTCAGCTTGATGATGTTGTCAACAAACTGATCGCTATTGAACAAAAGATCAGTAGTTCCAACTCAGAATCTGAAGCAATTTCACAGGTTGCTATTCCGAACACGCCTATAGTCCCCCCTATTGAAGTAAGACCACCCGTTGAAGTAGAGAGTAACTTACCTGTAACACAAGAGTTGGAATCTTCAGTTGAATCATCTATCTCACCTGAGAGGGACATCCCCCCTTCAGAGCCCACTCCTGAACATGCACAATCCCCGATAGAACTGAACTCGGAAAATATAACAGAAATTTGGAACCAAGTAAAAGCAGGTCTGCCACGTTATCTTGCCTTAGGAGCATTTGAAGGAGCAAATGCTACTTTAAATGGAGAAGATAGGATTAAAATTACCTGTCACCACGCAAGTTTTTCTTTAGTTGATGAAGAAGTAAAACAATACGTCAAAAAACAATTTACAGAGAGAACAAAAAAACAATTTCATGTTGAGTATGTAATATCTGAAGAAAGTCCACAGCCAGACAAAAACACAGCAACACCAGAGTCAGAAGTAACTACAACGCCTCTCATGCGTAAACGCCAAGCGGAAGAAGATAAAGACATACGATCTGTACTCAACGAATTGGATGCAAGAATCTTAGAAACTAATATTTAGGTAAATAACCATAAACTTTGTATAAACTAAGGAGATATCCAGTCCTCTATTGTGGGAACTGGAACGTTTTGTTATTATGAAAATGAATGACTTGATGAAACAGGCACAGCAGATGCAAAAGCGGATGCTGGAAATTCGTGAAGAACTGGCAAACCAAACAGTAGAAGCAACAGTCGGTGGTGGTATGGTTACTGCCGTTGTTAATGGACAACAAGAACTTGTTTCACTTCGCATTATACCCGAAGTCGTTGATCCTGACGACACTGAAATGCTTGAAGATTTAGTCGTCGCTGCTGTAAATCAAGCCCTGCAAGAATCACAAGAATTGATGTCTGATGAGATGAGCAAACTTACCGGTAGTTTTAAAATACCAGGACTTCCGTAGCAGTAGGCAAATCATGCAAGGTTACCCAGTCCCTTTGGAGCGTTTGATTATGCAGCTCCAAAAACTTCCAACAGTTGGTCCCAAAACCGCACAACGTTTAGCTTTTTTTATGCTGACATTACCCGAAATTGAGACCAACCAGATAGCAGAAGCGATCCTGGAAGTTAAAAAAAACTTATCAGATTGCAAGATATGTGGTACCATCACAGATATTAACCCGTGTGAGATATGTTCAAATCCAAGGCGTGACCCGCAGATCATCTGTGTTGTTGAACAACCTGATGATCTGTGGGCGATTGAACGTACTGAAATCCATAAAGGGTTATATCACGTTCTTGGTGGTGTTTTGTCACCATTAGATGGTGTCGGTCCAGATTCACTTCGGATGGCTTCTCTGTTTGACCGAGTTCACAACGGTTCTATTAAAGAAGTCATTCTCGCGACAAACTGGGATACAGAAGGGCAAGCTACCGCACTATACCTGACCCAGCAACTTGAAAAATTTCAGGTCAATGTAACACGAATCGCTTACGGTATTCCCGTCGGTGGAGATTTAGAGTATATTGATGAAGTAACACTTGCAAAGGCACTGGAAGGTAGACGGGCAATGTAGGATTATATATGCCGAGAGAACTTTATTCAGGAGTTCCAGCATCAAACAGAACATTTCATTTTTCAATATCTTTTTTTATTTCCTTTGTATGGTCTGTCTTAAGTGCCTTGCAGGCGCGATACCTTTGTTCACACTCGAACTTCAGAATCCTATAATGAGGCAAGAATACAAGGCAAACGCTTTTTTGTGACAGCACCCAAAGGGGAAAATTAAAAGGAGAAAACTGATGAAACTTCGGGTTGAACACTTCACTTATTTGCTTGCACTGATTGTTATTTTACTGGCAGGTTGTAGTGGCTGCGCACAGAAAACACAACAAGGGATTGAGTCGATGCCACGAGCCGCCCTGTCAGATGTAGAAAATCACACGGCAACGGACCAACAGATCACTGGTGCCCTTCCCACCGAGTTTTACCCACCAGAAAATCCGTATCAAGATATTACAATAAACGGGGAAGCTCCTCCATTCGCTTTTTACGGTAACCCTATCTATTGGGTGCCTCATTTGGAATATAGAACGGAAGAATTTGGATTAAGTCATATAACTTACCCTGTTATACCTGATTATGATGTCAAAGTTTTCAACACAAGAATAGAAGAACTTGAGAAAGAACGTGGCGAACCTTTATCACGAGAGGAACGAGGTTATATCCGTTCCAAGATGAGGTATGATCACTTGATCCCATTGGATGCAGCGAAAGTCATATTATCTTACCGTAGGGGTAGAGGCGGTCCCAATCGGTACCTTTTAGAAGTGGCACAGCAAGCTCTTGACGCGAACCCGAACGATTTTCACACGCTTCTAATTTGGACAGAAGCACAACCTAATGAGAGTGAAAACATAGAAAAAGGTTATCGTCAACTCTTAGAGATGCGCCCAAACAATGCTTATGTTTTACTGAGGTTAGGTCAAGCCATGAGGTTTAAAAACCGGAAAGAGAGTATCCAACTTTTCAAAAAAGCAGTACAATACGCACCGACTATAGAATATGGCACGGAGAGAGATGACACTGGGCACAAAGTAAATTCCAGTGCCCATGTAAGAGATTGGGCACTTCAAGAGTTAGCAAAAGCGTATTTTTGGGAAGGCGAAAAACAGAAGTCAACAGAAACCTTCCAGTATCTACAGCAGATAACAAAGAATGAAAAAACACGAAAGCGTGCAACTGAGTATCTTAAGGATATAAAGGAAGGGTATAAGTTTGGAATGATCGGATTACCACCACAGACAACAGACGAAGGAAACACCCCTAATGAATAAGAAGTTTTATGTAATGCAGCCCTATATCAACCAATGGTGTTGGTGGCAAACCCTAAAAATGCAGAGCCAAACCTAATTCTAATCATAAAGGAGAAAACTGATGAAACTTCACAGAGAACACTT
Source organism: Candidatus Poribacteria bacterium (assembly GCA_012270795.1). Lineage (GTDB taxonomy): Bacteria > Poribacteria > WGA-4E > WGA-4E > WGA-3G > MSPOR6. The sequence continues at coordinate 2,348 of JAAXHO010000012.1, read as the reverse complement.
CACGGCATTACTCATGCTTGCCCTTATTCTGCTTGCGGGGTGTAGTGGTTGTGCGCAGAAAGACGTGCAACCGCCACAAAAAGTAAAAGTCCCAGAGGATGAGACACCTATCCTCAAAGAAAATCCCATACAAACAGAAGAAAATGGTGGGAGTGAGGGCACCCCTAAACCACACGGGAAAACAGCAAAGTTATCTCCAAAGAACTTTGTTGATCTTGAATACCTTGCCACGCTTAAAGGCGTAGAATATATTGAGATCGCACGCGAAAATATAGGTGGTATCCCTTTGCCATGGAACCCACTTGTTGTTTCTATTGAGTGGTGGCAAAGGTACAGGGAAAGATTAGATGAATTGCGTATAGCCCGAAGACAAAAGACCATTACTGCTGAAGAACATTATGGAAAAATCCTCCAAATTCTTCGTGAATATGGTCTTGTTGTATACGCGCAGTTAAGCATTGAACTCAATGGTGGAGGCATTGATCACACAGATAGGAATTTGGCGAACCTTGCGTATGCTGAGGATCCGGAAGATTTTGACACGTTGCTGCTGTGGGTGCTCGCGGGTGGAAATTTGGCAGCCCCTTATGGTGAAGAAAAGACTACAGGAGCCCGTAGGTTATATGAAATGAATCCAGATCATCCGTGGGTCCTGCATAGACTTGGCAAATGTATTTTAGGAACGAAGCCACAAGAGGCACTCGGTTACGCACAAAAGGCACAAGAATTAGACCCGCGTTATCTGCCGTTGGGACTTGAGGGGTTGTGTTACTACCAAATGGGCGACTACGAAAAGGCATTAGCATCGTTCCGGCGTTCACATCAATATGCAGTGGCAACCTCACAACCTTCTTACATCATCGGTGCGATCAGTTCGTTGTTCCTTACAGCGGAAGACGTTGTGAACAGTGGGGCAAAGGTGAGAACATGCGAGAAAAGATAAGAAAGGCTGGACAACCGATCCTCGGCCCCGATCTGCCGACACCACTGCGTCGTTAGAGAAAAATTAGTTAAATCATTTATTGAAATTATTGAGGAGAAGATTATCATCCAAACAGAATAAGGAGAATAGTATGCGAAAGAGTGTTATTATTTCATTAATACTTTTAGTTTTGGTTGTTTGTTCACCATTTTACTTATTTGTTTGCTCGGCAGAGGCAAACGGAGATGCCAACACGCCAACATTTGAGCTGTCCCTTAAACCGAAAAACCCGACAAAATAGGCAGAATAGTGGCAAGAATACAAAGCAATTGCTTTTTTGGCACAGCACTCAAAGGAAACAAATTGAAAAGGAAAACACAATGAAACTTCGGATTGAAAACTTCACAACATTACTAATGGTGGTCGTTATCCTATTCGCAAGCTGCGATGGGGATAAACAGAAACCACCAGAACAGGTTGAGGTGTCAGCCGATACACCGATTGAGATAACGCTGTCAGAAAAAGCACAGTCGGAAACGGTGCCGACCACCTTATATCCACCCGAAAACCCATACAAAAACCGAACGGCAACGGGCACAGCACCACCCGATGGTTATCGAGGCTACTCTACTTTCTGGATACCAGAGTTTGAATATGAGTTAGAGTCTGGTATTGCAGAGAAATATGCAGTATCCTTGCCTATAGCACCCAACCATGCGGAGAAAATGGCACGGTTTGAACAACGCGAGAAGGAATTTTACGAAACCGTTGAAAAAAACTCCAAAACGTCACATCAGAAAAACTTATGTGGGAGATTGTCAAAGAAGATAGGGTGAAATTGAACAGCGTCAAGGCAGAGATCATGACCGAAGGTATGACCCCACTAGATGCTGCCAAGTATCTTATAGCACATAACATAAGAACAGACCACAGGGTACAGTATGCGCAGCAAGCTGTTGATGAGAACCCGAATGATTATCACACCCTACTCGTTTGGACATTTGCCCAAGATGATTTTGATAAAAAAAGGGTGGGCTATCGGGGTTTATTGAAAATGCGTCCAACCTCTGCTGATGTGCTTTATAGGTTAGGGGATATAACGTATTCTGCTGAGGCGATACCTTTACTGAAGAAGGCATATCAATACGCGCCAGATGTGCCGACCAACCACCCCGCATCTTTGAAGGTCGCCATATTGATTAAATTAGCACAAGTATATTACACATGGCACAGTGTAGAAGCAGAAGCGGAGGCAAAAGCGTTAGGAACGTTGAAGCATTTGGCTAAGTATGCCCCAGACCTTGCAAGACGCAGCATTAAGGAAATGCAAACAGAGAACAAGATTGGTAAGTATAGACGAATTCAAAAGGAGAATCCCGATGAATAGAGCAGTAATATCTCTATTAGTTTTATTGTGTCTACAGAT
>JAAXHO010000131.1 GCA_012270795.1 Candidatus Poribacteria bacterium | reverse complement strand
TGTCTGAACCAGGATTTGCAGGATTACCAGATTACCAGGATTTACCCCATCACATCCTATTCCAAAAAAGAACCTAAACGTGTATCAAAAAACCTTGATAGGGCAATCCTGAAAATCTGGAAATCCTGAAAATCCTGGTTCAGACAAGTAACCAAAACTTTACACACCCTATTCGTTAATCTCTTTGAATTCATAGCCATTTAATGATATACTATAAACAAACTAACTTCGTCCCGACTATAGTAGTAATTTATGCATAAAGAATATGGAAAACACAGAAACATTATGCGATCAATTAAAACAGATTGTTGGAAAAACCGATAACCTATTATTAACGAAGGTTTCTGAGTATTCCTACGATAACTGTATCCCTCAAGTAGTCGTTGAACCTGAAACAGTCAAGGACATACAAAATATTCAACGATATGCGTCAAAAAACAGTTATACAGTATTACCAGCAGGTTCAGGCACAAAACTTGGAATTGGAAACTTAGCGCAGAGCCCAGATATTGTCCTTTCAACAAAACGCCTGAACAAAGTGATAGAATATGAACCAGCGGATTTGACTGTTACTGTTGAAGCAGGAATGCTTTTAAAAGACTTACAAGCTACGTTATCAAAACACAGACAGTTTTTACCTTTTGATCCTCCTTTTGCAGACAGATGTACGATTGGAGGCATCGTTGCTACGAATACAAGCGGCCCACAACGTCTAAGATACGGAACTGCAAGAAACCTTGTGTTAGGTATGCATGTAGTACATGCTGACGGAAAAATGGTCAAAAGTGGCGGTAAAGTTGTAAAAAATGTTGCAGGTTATGATCTCAACAAACTATATATTGGTGCCTTTGGCACGCTTGGAATTATCACCGATGTTGCGCTCAAATTAGCTCCACTTCCGTTGCATCAAGAGATCATTATAGCACCGTTTCACAGTATACAAGATGCTATAAGAACAGGATTAAATGTTGTCAGTTCACAATCACTGCCTATGTTTGTCAACATGCTGTTTAATTGCGAATTAAATGGGTTGACTGAAAAGAAACCAACACTCGTCCTTGGATTTGCTGGTGATCCTGAAACTGTCAGATGGCAAGTCAATTTTGTTCAAACACTCTTGCAACAAACCGATAATTTAGGTGTGCAAAAATTTGAATCAGAATCATATCAGAATCTAAAAAAAATACTGCAAGAGTTTCCAACTGTTGAACAAAGTGATAATACTGTCATTGTAAAGATAAACTTCAAGCGAACAGAAATTATCAAATTTGTTGAATTTGCTATTAGAGATAACCATGAGATGATAGCCCTTTTGGGTAATGGCGTTTTATACCTAAAAGTACATTTAGAATCTAACTGTGATTTTAATCATATCTCAAACATGCTAACGCATCTAAGGGAAAGTACTATAAAAATGGGTGGCAACTTGATTATTGAGTCTGCTCCGATAGGTCTCAAAAAACTAATAGATGTTTGGGGGCCAATCGGGAACACACTTAGCATCATGAAACAGATCAAATCTCAATTTGATACCAACAATATACTTAATCCTGGACGTTTTGTTTCTAATATCTAAACTAAAGATTGATACCATGTTGCTTTATGGGGAGGGTATAAACATGAGAAAAACAAGATGGAATATTCTCTGGATTAACACTTCAACCGTTAAGTCACTTGAAAATCCTAATGTGAAATCAGAGTTGAAACCCTATATTCAGTTTTTAGAATACCATGGATTTGATGTTACACTTGCAGATACCATAGATGATGGCATAACTTTATGTCAGGCGTTAAAGTTTCACGCCATCCTATTAAATTATGAAATGCCAACACGTTCTGATGACATACTTTCACGTATCCGTAAGGAAGACCCACACTTACCCATCATTTTACTGTCAACCACTGGTGGACAAGAAATAATGGAGAAAGCAAGTTTTCATGGCGTTAATGATGTCCTGATAATGCCTACAAATCCAAGACAGTTAGTTACATCCCTTACTTTCCTGCTTGAAAAACAGAAAATGCAAGAAGCATATACACCTCAAGCCTATGTGAAGAACTTTAACAAACAAGACACTTTAGAATACAATCAAAACCGGTTTACAGTTGAACAGGACGCTGAATATGATTGGCAGACCTGGGTAGAGATGTATCTCCATTTTTTGGAATGGGATATAAAATTAAACGGACTTAGCAACGTCGACGAACTTAGAGAGATCCATACCAGAGAAAAACTAGAGGCAAATTCCATATTTGCAGATTATATACACGACAACTACGCAAAATGGCTTGATGGAGATAATTCGCCATCACTGTCAGTAGATGTTTTTTATAAATATGTTTTACCTGAAATTCAAATAGGAAAGTCTGTCTTATTTATCGTAGTTGATTGCATGCGGATGGATCACTGGTTGCAACTTGAAAAAGTACTTTATCGTGACTTCCACATGACAAAACACTACTACTACTCAATTTTGCCGACTACAACACGTTATGCGCGAAATGCCATTTTCAGCGGACTCTTTCCAAGAGATTTGGCTGAACGGTATCCAGAATTATATGCAGAACCTGAAGATGGACATACAAGCATCAATCGCTATGAAAAAGAACTCATGCATTTACAGCTCGAAAGACACGGTATAGCCCTCAAACCAGCTCCACACTATTTCAAAATTTTTGATGAACGTGGAGAAACGCAATACTTGCAATGGTTAACTGATACTAACTATATTAGTTTTGCTTCACTTGTTGTTGATTTCCTGGACATGCTAACCCATCTCCGTGGTGATGTATCCCTGCTTCAACAACTTATCCCAAGTGAAGAAGCATTTCGTAAACTTGTCCAAACTTGGTTTAGAAACTCACGACTCAGCGAAATCATCAACATTGCTGCCGAAAAGGGTATGACTGTAATTATCACTTCTGATCACGGTTCAGTCTTATGTCAAAACGCTGCAAAAATCTCAAGCCAATATGAACTTTCATCTGGATTGCGGACGAAAGATGGCAAAGACATTACATGTGATCCAAACGCAGGATTGCTTATTGAAAACCCTGAAGAATACCGGCTACCCTACAATGCAGATGAAAAGAACTACATCATAGCAAAAGAAGATTATTACTTCGTATATGAAAGACAATTTAACGCATATAAAGCGTTATTTCATAACAGTTTTCAACACGGTGGTATCTCATTTGAAGAAATGATTCTGCCTTGTGTCGTACTTGAACCACGTTAATGCGTAAACAAATTCGTTTAGACAACGGTTAAAACCTACAACCCATCTCATAAATCGTAGGAGGGGTTTCTAACCCCGATATAACAGACACGCGATTCGGTGAATTTGGACAAAATTGCATTTATGAGCTACGCTGCACTAATATTCACAACAAAGTAAGTCTCTATCAAGGAAACTTAATTATGTCAAAACATGTAAAACTCAACAAGTTTCTGCAAATATTCTTGTTAACATCTATTTTAACAATATACCCAATTTACGCCTCAGCACAGTTTCCAGAATTGGGTTTGTCTGATGACCAACCTATTGAAAAACTGACTGCTAAAGGATATTTATCATTAGACAAGGTTCAACCTGGAACTGATTTCCAAATTGCAATTGTTGTAGAGATAGCTGCAGGATGGCATGTAAACGCTAATCCCACTCGTGAAGGACTCATCCCAACTGAAATAACCCTACCCGAAATGTCAAACATCAGTTTTGATGAAGTTGTTTATCCAGCAGGCGACACACTTGATATCGCTTCAATCGGTTTAGCTTCAGTCTATCACGACACTATTACTTTTGGTATTCCTGCAACAGTTCAGAAAAATGCACCTATAGAAGCAACGACATTAGACCTACAACTGACCTATCAAGCATGTAACGACGAACAGTGTCTCATACCTGAAACTAAAAACATACAGATACCAATTCAAATTGTCAGCATTGAAGAATCTATTCTACCCACCAACGAAGAGATTTTCGCAAATCTCAATTTTGAAGAACATACAGAAAGCAGTGTTGAGAACGAAGGTGGGATAGCAAGAGCCCTTTCAGGTGGAAGAACCTGGCTTGCCCTGCTATTGGCGTTTGTTGGGGGTATTGCAACAAGTTTGACCCCGTGTGTTTATCCCCTAATTCCGATTACAGTTTCAATTTTCGGTGCAAATGAGTCCGCAAGTAAATTGAAATCTTTCCTACTTTCTGTTGTGTATGTATTTGGAATTATCCTTACCTGTTCCATTCTTGGTGTTGCCGTAGCTTCAACAGGGGCAGTATTTGGAACAATTATGGCGAATCCGTGGGTGATCGGCTTCATTAGTCTGATACTTTTCGCGCTCGGTTTGTCTATGTTTGGCGTATTTGAAATTCAGTTGCCTTCATCAATGCAAAACAGACTCAACACTGTCGGAGGAACAGGATTTATAGGTGCATTCGCAATGGGAACAGTTGCTGGGGTGATTGCTGCCCCATGCACCGGACCCCCTTTAGCAGCTATTTTGACATATATTGCAACCACAAGCAGGCTGTGGCTCGGTTTTTGGTTGACGTTCACTTATGCACTCGGTATGGGTTTATTGTTTATATGCATTGGTACATTCTCTGGCATGATCTCTTCCCTTCCACGTTCAGGCGGTTGGATGTATATATTGGAAAATATATTCGGTATCGCAATCATTACAGTAGCACTCCTTTTCCTCAAAAACCTTCAGATATTTGCCCCGCTAACTGGATTACTACAAAACTCCATTCCATTTTTTGCTATAGCAATTGTTATAATTCTCATTGGATTGTATCTTGTTAAGTTAGAAAAACGATTTAGAGATATATCTAAAGGGATGCAAGTAAGAAAAGCAATTGGACTTGGCTTAGCAATATTGGGTACTTTCATGTTTTTTGGAGGCCTACAGCAACCCGCCGCAGGACCACACCTAAACTGGGTTTATGGTGAACTACCTGCTTCAGAAGCTGAACGTACCGCTTTAGAAACTGCAAGACAAGAAAATAAACTGGTCATGTTGGATTTTTATGCAAAATGGTGCGGCGCATGTAACGAGTTAGATCATAAAACTTTTTCTAATCAAGAAATTGTTGATAGATTAGAGAACTATATCACAGTTAAACTTGATTTTACCACAGAAACAGACAAGATTTTGGCAGAGAAATATCAGATACGTGGCTTACCTGTCGTGATTTTCCTGAACGGTCAAGGGAAAATTTACAAACGAATTGAAAAATTCATTAACGCAGAAGATATGCTGGATATAATCGACGAAATTGAGACTGAGTTTAATACTGCCAAAGCTGGTACATTGTAGGAAATGTTATGGATTCTACCAAACATAACGAAAACAAATCATTTTTTACATCCAAAAGATGGTTAATATACATAGAAATCCTATCTATTGTTGGTTTCTTTGTTGTTGCAGCAGTCTACATGGGGAAGAGTAGAACTAATCCCAGTACCCCAAATATATCCGATACCGAAAAATACTTAGCTGAAGCAGATGCGCTCTATGATAAGCAGGATTTGGGTAGGGCGGTCAACCTATATTGGCATGCATTACGCGCTTATGACGCTGACAAAACAGAGCAGAATGAAAAGGAACGACTGCATATCAACCTACGTATCGCAGATATCTATTCTCAGAGTAATTGGTTCAAGGATGCTAAAGTCCGATTGCAACACGCTGCCCACATTCAACCTGACCATGAAGATGTGCTTATGCTCAGTGGAAAATTCCTTCGTGATGACAGCTTGCCAGTGGAAGCAACTGAACAGTTTTTGAAATTGCTTGAAAAGAATCCAGATAATGCCGAAGCAAACTACCTACTCGGTGTTCTATATCAAGGTAGTCAACAATATAAGGAAGCAACAACATATTATCAAGCTGCGATTGAAAACGATCCTGAATTGGAACATATTACATCACAGAAAGCACCTATAGGCATACTGGCACGACTTCAACTATCTCGCACTTACAACAAAATGCTTCAGTCGTATCGTTTCGTTGACCGAGAACTCACCAGTACAGATATGGCAGAGATCACGCGTCTTGAGACACAATCAATCATCCTTTTGAAAGAAGCATACAAAATCCAACCAGATATACAAGAGATAAGAGACGATCTCATCCGTTTACTGTATGTACGTGCAAATGCCCTGAAACGCGAAGCAGCAACACGACCTTATGCTGACGCATTGGAAGTCTATGAAGAAATCGTAGAACTTGATCCAGATGAAATACTAGCTTGGCAGGAAATGGCAGAAATATATGAAAGTTACCTTAGAAATCCACGGAAAGCACTTGAGATGTACCGAAGGGTATATGCACTTGAACCGCACGCAACAACCTTAGCAATCATTACATCACTTGAGCAAGATATAGACAAATAAAAAGAAGCAATAGAAAAAGCCGATGAGAGGATTTGAACCTCCGACCTACTGATTACGAATCAGTCGCTCTTCCACTGAGCTACACCGGCTTGACATACAGTTGCAATAAGAAAATGCCGAGAGGCAGAATCGAACTGCCGACACGTAGATTTTCAGTCTACTGCTCTACCGACTGAGCTATCTCGGCTTTAGGTATTTATAATACCATAAGATTAATTGTGTTGTCAAATGATTTTGACATTTTTCACTCAATCCAAATACCAATTTCCTTATAAAAACGGACTGCCCCCGGGTGAAATGGTGTTCCTACATCTTTGACAGCGTTCTTTTCATTGATCGCCTTACCAGCAGGATGTGCATCAACTACTTCCGCACGATGCGTATATAATGTTTTTGTAAAGTGGTACACCATATCTTCATCAGCATTCTCCGCAGTGATAAGGTGCATTGAACCAACATTCACGGAAGAAAATGCTTCCTTTTGTATCTTATCATAAGTATTGGCAGAAATTGTCACTGCGTTAAAAAATGGGTATTTCTCAAAGAGGGATTTCAACGCGGCTTCTTCAAATGGAATAAAAACTATGTCTTGAGACGAAATCGCTTGTCTAACTGCTGAAATAGGGTGTGCACCTCCCATAAACGCGGCATCGGCTGATCCATTTGCCAACATATCAACCGCATCACCATAAGAACCGTTGAGGTCGGTAAAATCATCATAAGTCAGACCGTGTTCCTCAAATACTGGTTTCAAGAAATACTCAAAACCCGCACCTGCAGGTCCCACAACCACCCGTTTGCCTTTGAGCTCCTGCATGGATTGGATACCAGAGGATTTTTGGGTTACAAATAATGCAACATTGGGGGCAAGGGTTACTACAGCACGAATCGGTTGTTCAGTTTTCCACGCGCCTTCACCACGAACAGCAAAGTATGATATTGCAGCGTTAGCCATCCCAAATTCCAGTGTACTATCTTCTTCTACAAGTAGTCGTATGTTCTGTTGTGTGCCTTTAGTACCTTCCGCAGTGACCACCCAATCTTTTTCTTTTATATTTCGGTTAACAACGTCAGCAATCGCACTACCAACTTGATGAAAAGCACCTTGCAGTGGGGCGGTCCCAACACTAAGAAATTGCCGCTCTGATGTGTTTTTGTCCTCTGTTGTTGTGGATGCTTCACCGTTGTCGCCATTGTCGGCATCCTTTTTTGAGGCATTATCGCAACCGATACCAAGACTTAAGACCACAATAAGAATGATAATAGGTGTATTAAATATGACATTTCTCATTTTTGTTCTCCTTTATTTTAATGAATCAAACAAAATATACTGACATTTTGATTACGAAATTGAACCGTTGTTACATCTTTGCTATGCTGTTTTCATTTGTAGTTTGTTCAAGTGGAACTTCAGGTGGAAAATAACACATCTTTGACATATCAGGAAAGATGTGCGTTACATCACGTCTATAGACATCACCGCTTAATATGTCTACGATACCGCCTAAATGCTCTGGGTACTCTGTCAGAAACCTTGCAAAACTGAATTCTTTTGTGTAAAAAGCGTAGACCAATTTCCGAAATGCTTCCATGCCATCAACAAATACCTGTCCCCAACTTCCTAACTTTGTTCCTGAAAAGTCATTTGACCGAAACGCATCAACAATTACATCGGCAGCCATTTCACCGGATTTGAGTGCTAAGAATAGTCCTGTTGAATATACCGGATCCAAGAACCCAAACGCATCTCCAATCAACACCCAATTCTCACCTGCGATTCTACTGGCACGATATGAAAAGTCCTTTGTTGTCTGTATAGGAAAGAGCTGTTTTGCCCCTTCAAGTCGTTGCTTCAAAGGTTGGCATTTCTCCAATTCCTCATCAAAAATCTTTTGTGCATTCAGTTTGCCGTTTTGTTCTCTCCGATTTTGAAGTAGATAATCCAATTCACCGACAACACCAATGCTGGTGCGGTTATATGGAAGCGGAATTGACCAAAACCATGAATCTTTATCCTCTGTATGTAAGATGAGCGTTGCACCTTCATCTAAACCTTCGTCACGATACCCATCTTCGTAGTGTGTAAATAGCGATGCCTTTTTCAAATTGGGTTCAAAAGTGTTGAGGTCTAACTGCCTGCCAATCAGTGAACGTTGCCCCGTCGAATCGACTATCACATGACCATGTATCGTTTCAAGGTTACCATTTTTCCCATTCTGTGCAACGACACCTAACGCCTTGTCACCCTCAAAAAGGACTTTCCGTACACTCACACCCCATCGCACCTCTACCCCTTTTTCTGTTGCGTTGTCCAACAGCATCTGGTCAAACTCGCTACGTAATACCTGCCACGTTATTGCACTTTCATGGGGATTGGTCTCAAAGAAATAGAACGGATTCGTTGCTTTCCCTGTGCGTGTAAAGAACTGCACACTGAACTTCTGCGGGAAATGACTCTCTCTTAACTTCTTGAGCATGCCGAGTCGTTTGAAAGTCCAGTAGGTGGCAGGAATGAGCGACTCACCGATTTTAAACGTGGGTTCAGTTTCGCGTTCTAAGAGTAGGACACGGTAACCCTGTTGTGCAATAAGCGTCGCGGCAGTGCTACCGGCAGGCCCCCCTCCGATAATGATGGTGTCGTAGTTTTTGTGTGTGTTCATCTATGTTTCTCTGTACGAATTGTGATTTTGATTACAGGGTCAGTATCTTATTACGTTTTTTAGAACCCGATACGGTTTACTATCCAACGAGCCAATTGTTGCACCTTAGCTATCCCTTTTTCTATCTCCGTTAAGAAAGAAATTCGTCTATCCAACGAGCCAATTGTTGCACCTTAGTCCTTCCTAATTTTAACCAATTACGGGGATGGTTTATTTTAGACAGAAGTTCACTGGCCTGAGGATAATTTTGTTGAATTGATAATGCATTTTTGATCGATAGTTTTGCTTCTTTCAATCTGTCCAATTGGAAGTAAGCCAATCCAAGATAATAGTGCGTTTTTTCACAATTTGCATCAATATCGTTTGCTTTTTGAAGTTTGTTTATACCTTTGTCATATCTGCTGTTTTTTATGTGTGCAAGTCCCTGTTCATAATACGCTTGTTTTAAAAGTTCAGATGCAAGTTGATAGTTTCGGTCAATTCTCAATGCTTCTTTTGCACATGTTTCTGCTGGTATCCATTCGTTCTGTTTAAGAGATGTTGAACCACGTTTATAATACTCTTCTTTTATAGAGTTCATAAGACAGGTTGCATGCTTATAGTTTGGGTCAAGTCGTAATGCATATTTTGCTTCTTTTTCTGATGCAGTTAGATCACCCTGTCTAAAATTATCATATCCTTTTTTCAAATATGCGTCTTGGATACCCATTACAATTTTAAGTGTATCCTGATCATTAGCATCAAGCCTTTTTGCCTCAAGCACTGTTTCACTTGCCTCTGTTAGATTTTCCATTTTGAAGTAAGTACGAGCAAGATTGTAGTATGCTATTTGATAATCAGACTTAATTGCAATTGCACGTTTTAGTGGACTTACGGCCTCAGCATACTCGCCCATCCTGTAGTATACGATGCCGAGATAGGTATGGCCTATATGACAGCTTTCATCAATGTTTATTGCTTGCAGATGGGCTTTTATTGCCCTGTTGTATTTTTCCATTTTCCGATAAACCATACCAAGATTGTTATGCGCATCTTTATATTTTTTATCAATTCTTATTGCCAGTTTATAAGATTTTACTGCCTCGGCGTACGCTTTTCTATTCTGATGCTCATCACCTTGCTCTTTGTATTTTTCTTTTATTTTTTCTTTAAGTTCTTGGGCAGGTTGATAGTCATTTATGAGTCTTAAGGCTTCTTCGGCTGCATTTCTGGCAGCTTCCAGATTACCTGTCTCAAGGTATACCTCGCTAAGCCCACAGTATGCATCAGTAAAGATAGGTTCTCGGTTTATAGCTTCTTGGAATTTGTCAATCGCGATATCCCATTCATGATTGTTCAAGGAATTACAACCAGAGCGGTAATGCTCTATAGCATCCAAAAGTTTCTGTGAATCAGGATGGTTATTTTTTGTTAACCCTAAAGCTTTTTTAGCAGCATTTTCTGCTTCATCCAAATTGCCTTGTGCAAGGTGCACGCGTCCCAGTCCATAGTGTGCATCAGTAAAAATAGGTTCTATATTTATAGCTTCTTGGAATTTGTCAATCGCCCTATCCCATTCACGATTTTTCAAGAAATTACAACCAGAGCGATAATGCCTTATAGCATCCAAAAGTTTCTGTGAATCGGGATGATTATTCTCTGTAAGCCTTATTGCTTTTTTGGCTGCATTTTCCCCTGTTTTCAAGTCACCCTGTCCAAGGCACGCACGCCCTACTCCGTAGTGCATCTCTGCATCAATGGGGTCTATATTTATCGCCTCATTGAACTTGGCGATTGCATCGCTATATTTCTGATTGTCCAAATGCTCGATACCTGAGTTGTAATTTTCCTCTTTTCGTTTATTACCTTCAAAGCGGGAAGAGTTTAGATAACTTCTGAGGTAACAAAGACTTGCTGCAATAGCATCAGCGGAATGATGAGGTTCTGGAATTTGCGAGAGTTTACACATTCGCTTGACAGCCTTCTGAACATCTACCTTACATGCATTTCTATTGTCCGTGGCTGCCTCTTTAACATGCTGTGGTGTATAAAGGGGACACTCAATTTCGCGTTGATGGGCAATGCTTTTTATGGTTGCTACACATCCTGCTACGTAAAGAAACCAATCTTCTCTTGTTGCTTCACTTCCAATTTCAATCTTCTCGACCGCAATTGCATCGGGACAATGTAAGTCTATCAGTTTATTGATTGTGCTTTTTGTTTGTACTAAGGTATCTTGCCATCCAGTAGTAGTCTGGGTCCCATAGTCAAGGACAGTATAACCATCAGGAGATTTTTTAGTGATTGACCATCCTACATTTTGGATACCTGGATCTATTCCCAGGACAGTCATACCATTTCCAAGTAGTTGCTCAGGAAGCGGCTCAATATAGTTGGATGATTCCTCAGGAGCGTTCATCTCCTCAGGTGCTGGTGGTATCTTGGTATCCTGTAGCGTCGATATGGATTCAAGAAGGTTAGTTGGGATGTACTGGCGTTTCAAGAATGGGGATTGTCCGCGCTGTTTGTATCCCTCTCTTTCATAAGAAGACAAACATAACCAGTTTTTTGCTCGAGTCATCGCCACGTAAAGGACTCGGAGTTCCTCATCCCAGTTCTTTTCATCTTGGTTGTGATAATTTGGTAATAACCCTTGACATATACCTACCACAAACACGTTAGGAAATTCCAGACCTTTAGATTTATGGATCGTCATCATAGATACACCAGGGGTGTTCGTATCTGAAGAGTCTGGAGCTATATGATACTGAATTCCTAAACCATTGAAAGCGTTTTTAAAAGCATCTGCTTGTTTATTGTTGCGGTATAGCACAGCAAAATCGCTTGGTGATCGACCGCCTTCATCAATAGCACGATGGATAAAAGCGGCGATAGTAGAAGCTTCTTCATGGTTTTCACAATGGAGGTGTTTTACTTTCTCACCTTCAAAGTTCCACGTAAACAGTTCTTTATCTCGTCTATCTGGATTAAAGTCCGCTAACGCACGGGATACCGCAACTACCTTCTTTGTCGAACGATAGTTTTGTCCAAGCGAAATTACTTTAGCATGCTGATAGTCTTTCTCAAAGTTTAATATATTTTGGATATCAGCTCCCCGCCATCCGTAAATACTTTGGTCATCATCCCCAACAACCCTTAGGTTCTGATGCCTCTCTGCAAGAGTTTTGATAATTTGGTATTGAATAAGATCCGTGTCCTGGTATTCATCAACGAAGATAAGATCAAATTTCTCTTGCCATCTTTCTCTAACTTCAGGAACATCCCTGAGAAGAGCATTCGTCAATAGTTGGCATTCAGTATAATTAGCCTCGCCATTTTCAACAAGTTGTCTGTATCTCTGGTAGATTTCTACATAGGTTTGTGAGATGTGGCGATGCTGCGCGTAACTCCTTACCTCAGCAGGAGAAACATCCTCTGCTGTGCACTCGTTTATAAAACGCAGGACTTCCTCGGGTTCAGCAAATCGATGATGCTGTAGATATTCAATTTGGGCACGCGTCCCCTCATTATAGAGACGTGTTAACTCATTAATGGTAAACTCTTGTCTGTTACTTATGTCCAACTGCTGAACATCTTGGTGCAGAACCTTCCCACAAAAACTGTGGAATGTAGAAATCCAAACGTCAGTAGCGTTTTCGTCTCGTTCCATGACTTCTTGCACACGGTACCTCAACTCCTCACGGGCTTTGCGCGTGAAAGTGAATGCAACGATTCTACTCGGTAACCTTTCTTTATTTTCTATAGCATAAGCAATAGAATGAACAACTGTTCGCGTTTTACCTGATCCGGGGCCTGCAATAATTAAAAGGGGACCTATTGTATGTGTAACAGCTTCTCGTTGTGAAGGGTTTAATCCATCTAATAGTCTTGACATCGTAACTTTATTTGGGGCAGAAAATTCGCGATCAATCTGCTGCTTTTTCGTCTCCTGATTCGGTGGATTCAGGTTTCTCATCCGGTGGGTCCACAAATTTGTATTTGCCAGACTTCCGGTATTCTTTTTCTAAAGCGTGATAGTGAGCGATCAGTTTGTCTACATCATGATCAAATCGTGCAGATATTTCTCGTCGAATTCTGTGAATTTCGTCAAGTTCGTAGTCTACCATTTTGTTCTCCCTGTCAAACAATTATACCCATTCAAGAATTAGATTGTCAAGGGAAGATTTACCACTACAAATTACGTTCATCCGTGAATCGTTTTGATTTCAGTTCATATCTCGGCAATGATCCACGTGGGACAAATTTCACAATTGTCCGCAAACCTAATGCATTACGTATAGCGTTACTAACAGCAACTGTAGTATCAGCAGGATTTTTGTTGGTAGATTCTATTTGTACCTCAAGTTCATCAAGTGTTTCTGTTCGGTAGGCACGAACAGCGAATTCATTCACATCGGGAAACTTCATTATGATATTCTCAATTGTAGCAGGATAGACATTTAATCCGCGCACGATAATAGCATCATCAATGCGTCCAAGAACACCCCCTTCAAGTACTCGGTGCGGACTTCCACACTCACATTTCCCTGATTTCAACCTGACATAATCACCTGTACGGTAACGAATCACTGGCATACCAATACGTCCCAAATTTGTGATAACTAACTCCCCTTCGTCTGAGGGTTTGTCCGTTTCTGTATCAAGCACTTCGCAAATAAACTCATCTTCGTTAAGGTGAACGCCAGCTTGGGGTCTACACATCACACCCCAAGCACCGACTTCGGTAGCCCCCGCATGGTCATAGGCACGCGCCCCCCAACCATCCTCAATCCGCTGTTTAGTTGCTGACAAACTTGCTCCGGGTTCCCCTGCATGGATAGTCACCCGAACACAAGAATCCCTGTTTAAGTCAACCCCTTCCTGTTCCGCCACTTCCACAAGACGTAGCGCGTAAGTTGGCGTACAGATTACCACCGTCACATCGTTACTGAGAATAGCACGGATCCTCTGTTCCGAACTTAAGCCACCATTTGCAATTGTCAATGCACCAAGTTGCTGTGCACCGTGATACGCACTCCAGAAACCGATAAACGGACCGAAAGAAAAGGCGATCATAAAGCGATCTGCTGATGTCACTCCTGCAGCACTATATATATCACGCCAACATTTTCCCCACCAGTCCCATGATGCCTTCGTATCTAACCATCGCAACGGTGAACCGGTCGTCCCTGAGGTCTGATGTAAGCAGGTATATTCTTCCAAGGGAAAGGTAAGATTAGTACCGTAAGGTGGGTTGGAAACCTGATCGTTGCTCAGTTCGTCTTTGGTTGTGAATGGAAGTTTCTGATAATCGGCTATTGTTTGGATATCGTTGGGATGACTAATTCCAACGTTGGTGAATTTCTGCTTGTAGAAGGCGTTTGTTTCTAATACTTGTGCAAGCATTTCACGCAGGCGGAAAAATTGTTTTTTTCTATCCATCTATTATGTATATCGTGTATTCTGATATTCTGGTGCATAAAACGCTGGAAGCAGACTATCAACCCGAAGCAACCCACGTTGCGTTAATACGATCTCATCAGTTTCTGCATTGATGTGTAACATACGATCATTTTGCAGTTTTTCATAAGCCTCCGCATATTGCGTGAGGATATCCGCACCGAATTTTTCCTTGAAATAGGACGGTCTAATTTTACCGAGTTTGAGCTGCAAAATCATCTCTCGTGTCAGTTTTTCGGTTTCTGTTGGTTTCAGTGCACGGTAGACAGGCAACTTATCTTCCTCAAGATTTCCAAGATAATCCCCCCATGAAGGGGCATTTTGAAAATGTATCCCACTCAGATGTGAAAATGACGCAACCCCTGTGCCTATCATATCGCTTCCCTGCCACACGGCATCACGATAGACAAACTGACTCGGTTTATCTTTCTTTAGCACAGTGTACGCGCTGGAAATTACATATCCAGCTTTTTCAAATTGCTCAAAGGCATATTGATGCCATTCACGTTTCAGTTTCCAATCTGCAACAGGCAACGAATCACCACCGAGAATGTCTTTGGAATAGACGGTGTTAAACGGCAACTCAAGCTGATAAACGGTGATACTATCGGGATCAAGGTCAATGGTCTTTTTCACAGTTTCGCGCCAACTTTCCCATGTTTCTCCAATCATACCTGAGATAAGGTCAATGTTTACCTGATCAAATGCTAATTCCTGTATCCAAGGATGGATACGATATACCTCTTTTGAAAGATGCGCTCTGCCGTTTTCTGCAAGAATTTCGTCATTCAAATTCTCTACACCGAGACTCAAACGGGTGACTCCGATTGTCTTAATCGCTTCCAATTTTTTCTGAGTAAGTGTGCCGGGTTCACATTCAAAAGCGACCTCTTCCGCAGCATCCCATGGCATTACATTTTTTACCCTATCTACCAATGCAGTCAGGTGTTTGACACTGATATAAGATGGTGTGCCACCCCCGAAATAGACAAACCGTAAGGGTCTATTCGCAATTGCTGGTTGTCTGCTATAGAGTTCTACCTCTTTCGCCAAAGCATTCAAATAAGTATCAATTTCTGTGCTGTTTTTATCGGTATATACTCGAAAATAGCAGAATTTGCATCTTTTTCTGCAAAATGGGATGTGAAGGTATAATCCCAATGTAGCATCAGGACGCGGTTTTTCACCCAGGGCATGATGTACATCTGGAACTGCCGAATCATTCCATATAGAATAAGGCGGATAATTTGAGACAAATACGCTTCCAACTGTGGTCTGTTTTGATTCTATCCCCGCTGTTGCAGGTTCAGGTCTTGTTTCTGACATTGTTGTTTCCTAATTTAAAAGTGGTGAAGTTGAGCAGATACATTGTGTGTATTGAGTGGAAACTGATTGTTGATCTACCATCTTGCCAAGTTGAGAGACTCCACTTGATTGAAATGTGCATCTCGCGTAACAAGAATCAAATCACGCTGCCTAGCGATTGCAGCAATCCAGATGTCATTATCGGGGATGAGATTCCCTTTTAGCCTCAATTGATTCTTGATAATTCCATACCAACGAGCAGTTTCTTTATTACAAGAAATGCAGGGTATCCGCACTGAAAGGTTGTTTATTCTCGTGATGTTTTCTATAGGTCTATCAGAATAACGAGCACCATAATATAGTTCACCAATCACAGGAGTAGGCAAGTAAACTTTACCCATTTTCTGTCTTTCTTCTTCAATGTTAATATCGTTAGCAAACATTGCAATAACGATATTTGTATCTAATAAATACTTACCATTCTGAAGCATAGACTTGTTCGCATCCTTTTTCGATTGCCTGCTTCATCTGTTCAAGGTCTTCTGGTGGAATAGTCCCTGAGAAATTAAGGAATTCGTGAATTGGAGCACCTTCTGACATTTCATCTGCAAGTTTTAACGTGAAATCCAAAACCTGTTTCTGAAGAATCGGTGAAAGCATCTCTAATTGCTCTACGATCTTTTGAATAGTTGACGAATTATTCATTGTATAGTACCTCTTTGTTTTAAATCAGAAGAGAATCTCTCACTAACCAAAACTATTGTATAAATTTTACCATAGGATCGTTCAGAATAACAAGTCTTTTGAAGTTCAGCTAAAAATGTCCCTATCAACGTAGACCGTAAGTTTTTACTTTTATAGAATGAATGTCACGAAAATTTTCAATTGTGATATAACTCTCGTCAAAGTGCCCCTTCCATTCCCAACCCCCCTTAATTTTATTCTTTTCATCTTCATTATGATTCCATCCAGGGGCGAGTGTATTTGAAGAAAGATTCTTGAAAAGTGAGTAACCTTTTCGGTCATAAAAGGAAATCTCAATTCGAGGTGGGTTTTTGGGCTTACCTTGCTGCTTAGATGTCCTACGATAATGATCAACAATCGATCGAGAATCAAACGTTTTAGGTTTACCTTGCTGTTCCTGTGTTTTGGCAGAAGGAGATGGCTTAGGATCAAAGTATTGAATAATATAGTAATAAGAACCAAATTTATCATCTCCACTGATTCGGCTTTTGGGTTTATACTCTATTTTGATATTTACACGTCCACCGTCTTCCGTTGTGTGCGAAAATTCTCTTGATGTTTTCTTGTTAGTACATCCTATTAGAATGACGAAGAAACATATCACAAAAGGTAATAAGGTTTTAGAAAATTGATTCATCTGCTTACCCACAATAAAACAACTATTGTATTATTTTTCGCCAAAACAGTACAATACCCCATCTTCTGTTCCGATATATATTTTTCCATTAGCCACACTGGGTGAAGCGACGATTGACGAACCCGTCTCAAAACTCCAAACTTCATCTCCACTCGTAATGTCCAAAGCAATAAACATACCACGTGATGTTCCAAAAAACACGCGTTTACCAACGATTACTGGCGATGATTCTATCCGGGATTTTGTTGTATAAGTCCATTTCGGTTCACCTGTTTCAGGTGAAAGTGCATGCATCATTTTATCGCGCCCACCAATAATCACAAGGTTCTTCGTGACTGCTGCTGAAGCAAAGAATGGTAATTGTCGATCAGGATTTTCATAGTTCCACGCAATTTCGCCCAAGTTCAAGTCAACACCCAATACTTCATTACCATAAGTACCGCAATACGCACGAAGAATAGAACGCTTTTGGGTCTCTGTTCCAGTATCAAGGATAGCAGGACTTGCACCAACATAAGCACCAAGATTAACCTGTTGTGTCTGTTTACCATCCTTTATATTGATAACACGAAGGTAACTGTCACATCCTGTGACAATTGTAAAATCTCCATAAATTGCAGGAGTGCCATGGATATATCCTTCAGTTTCAAATTTCCATAAAAAGTTCCCATTGTCTTTATTTAAGCAGTAGAGGAATCCATCATAGCAACCGAACAGCACACGATCATCCAGAAAGTTTGCAGATGAAATGATTTCACCTTCAGTCTGGTACTGCCACTTCATTTTTCGGGTAGAAATATCTACTGCGTGAAAAACGCCTTCATCGTCACCGAAATAGATAATACCGTTATTGATTGAAGGAGATGATTTGATTGGTCCATCAGTCTGATATTTCCAAATTTGCTTACCACTCTTTGCATCTATGGCATACAGATACCCATCCAGGGCACCAATATAGACGACATCATCAACAATTGCTGCTGTAGATTCAATAATATCTCCAGCTTTAAACGCCCAAAGTAAATCTAGCTTTTCGGGGAGTTCCGAATCTGCAACCCCTGTAAGTTGTGGATTACCTCGGAAACTTGTCCAATCACTCCAAGCAGGACTGAGAATCAGGAAAAGTGAGACAACAATAAATAAAACTAAACGTGATGTGGGTGCAATCATACTTAAAACTCGTACTGAATTAAAATCAGATTTTCTAAAATAACCTAAGTTGCTACCTATTATTTGTTGGAGGGGTTTCTAACCCCGATTGATAACAGAAAACAGAAAAACAACGAATGCTGATGTGTTTTGTCATAAATCGGGGTTAGAAACCCCTCCAACAAGAGTATTCTAAAGTAGGTGGCAACTTTAGGTTAAAATATCTGTTCATATAATCTAATCAAATTATGTATTGCCAAAGGCCGCGGATTAAATTGTGCAGTCCACTGGACTGATGCCTCATTTGCCAAAGCCGGAATGTCTGTTGTATTTCCTTGATGTTGGACAGAACACGCTTGTAATGTGTTCGGAATATCTCCAATTTTCATTAATTCTTCAATTCTATTCGCTAAATCACCGTCAGAATAAAGTTCGTTGTAAGATTCACCAACGATGTTTCTATTGAACCGAATGACATGCGGTAACATCAGTGCTACAGCAATACCATGCGTAATATTGTATCTTGCAGTTAATGGATTAGCGCATGCATGGGCTGCACCCAGCATGGAATTTTCTATCGCAACTCCCGCAAGATAAGCACCGAATAACATTTTTCCACGTGCATGATAATTTTCTTTTGTAATTGCAGACTCAAAATTCGCATTCAGGAGTTTCCAAGCTTGCTGTGAAAACATCTGTGACATTGCGTTGTGTCTGGTTGAAACATAACTCTCAATAGCATGTGCAATTGCGTCTATCCCCGTTGCAGCTGCAACACTTGATGGTAAGGTTTCTGTTAATGTCGGGTCCAGAATAACCGTGTGGAATTGTGCTTTCTTGTCACCACAAGCCATTTTGATGTGAGAGTCTTCCTGTGAAATTAACGCAAAGGATTGAGCCTCACTTCCTGTACCAATAGTTGTCGGCACACCGATAGATGGGAGCATCCGCTTAGTTGCTTTGTTCGTACCCCAATAGTCCTCCATTTTTCCGCCATTTGTGAGTATGAAGTTGGCTCCCTTAGCACAATCCATTGCACTTCCACCGCCAAGTCCAATAATCAAGTCGATTGGGGCATTTGCCTTCGCAAAATCAACAGCAGCTCGCACATGCTTTTCTGTCGGATTAGGCTCAACACCTATGAATATGTAACACGTTATTTTCTCGCTATTAAGGGATGAATAGGCACGTTTGAGAATACCTGCTTCTTCAATCCCAGGATCTGTTACGAGTAATACGCGACTACCTCCAAGTGTTATTGTTGATTCAGCAAGTTTTTCTATACTGTTTTCACCAAAAATGACACGTTGTGCCAAATTTGAGTCAAAAGCAATCATTATATATCACAACACTTTCTCAGACTAATATTGGATTCACACTTTTCAGTAGGGTATATTATATCATATAATTTCGCGAAATTCAAGTAGTTGAAAAGGTAGGGGTGTGTAAAGTTTTTGTCACTTGTCTGAACCAGGATTTTCAGGATTTATAGATTTCCAGGATTTTCCTCAACAGGTGCTATTCCCAAAGATGACATCAAAACGCATCAAAAAACCTTGATAAGGTAATCCTGGTAATCTATAAATCCTGTAAATCCTGGTTCAGACAGAATCTCGGAATTCGCGGATGGTGCGACTTTAGGTTCAGAATCGCGGATTCCACGGAAGACACGGAAAAGATAACTACAATCAAAAGGCATTCAATTGTTACGAAACATCTTTATTGCATCGGTGTGAGAAAGTTTAAATATTCTCTTTCAATATTTACTGTTCTTGTTAGTGATGTCACACCAGCGCGCTATTAGTAAGTAATCCATTAGTGCAGTCTCAGCTTCTGGGGTACCAATGCGATTAAGTGCATGGATAGAATTATCCCGTACATATCTGTTTCTGTCGTGTAAAGCGTTTGTCAAAACGGGGATCGCAGCAACGGAGGCAGGACCAATTTGTGCTAACGCCAACGCAGACTCAAAACGGACTTGTACATCTTCATCATTTGCTAACATATCAATTAATGTTGGTACTGCGGGTGCTGCGTTTGCACCTATGCTGCCAAAAGCTTCTGGAATATATCTACAAACTTCAACTTTCCTATCTTTTGCGCGAGCTATCAATGCGGGTACTGCGGGGTTGGCATCATTTCCGATTTGCGCTAATGCATAAGTTGCTTCAACTCTTACATCATCATTTTCATGTGCTAATACCTCAATAAGTGCTGGTACTGCAGGTGCTCCAACTGCGGCTAAACCATACGCAGCCTTACGGCGTACTTGTCCATTTTCTGAGACAAGCTTCTCGATTAAAACAGGTACTGCTTTTTCTCCAATTGCCCCCAAAGCATAAGCAGCGTTGAGTCGGACAGGTTCATAATCATCATGCAATGCCTGACTCAACGCGGAAATTGCGTCTGATGCGTCCTCACCTAACAAGCCAATTTCATCAGCAGCATCAGAACGGATAGACGGGTTCTCATCATTTAGATCTTCAATGTGTTTTCCCAAATTGCCATTAATATTTTGTGTCGCATGTCCGTTTCCATTGCCTGCCATCCAATTCCACACATGTCGCCATGTAGCTTGATGTTTCTCTGAAACAGGATTCTCGCTAAAATCATACGCATCAACATTCCATTCTGTATTTTCCACATTCCATTCCGGTTTATGTGGTTCATCCAAACGAATAAATTGAAACTTCATCATGTAACGTGTTTTGTCGGTCCGGTTTGCCATAGCACGATGCCACAAATCAAAGTGGATGAGGGTTACTGTTCCCGCTTCGCCGTTAAGTGCAATTTCACCTTCATTTTCTTCGGTGATCCGATGACTGTAGTATTGTGTTCCCGACAAGACCGATGAAGGACCGAGGGCAAGAGGTGTATCCTGTGGATAATAGAATGCCATTGCCCAACGCGGACGATGATGGCGAACCTTCTGATGTCCCCAATAACTATCCATGTGAAAACCTTGCCCCTTGCTATGCGGGGCATTCCGGTGTGGATGCCGATGTGAATGCATCACATAGTTCTCTCCCAAGATACTAGTAAATGCACCACGTACCACAGGATCGTCAAAGACTGATTGAAGTTCCGGCACTCTTGGTAAGATATTATTCCCTGGGTTCCCTTCTTTTTCGGTGTATTCCTGTGTTTTTCGGTAGATGGTTTCGTGGACACTTCTTGGAAGATCCGTTTTCACAGTGACATATCCCCGAACAATGAAATCTTGCATCTGTTTATCGCTTAACAGGTTTGAATGCTCATGCATAATCTTATCTCCATTTATATATCCAAAAACTTCTATTTTGGTCAAATACTCTAACATTCTATGGTTATTTTACTTGAATTCTCATAATTTTTGTATAACTTTTTTATATGTGTATTTATGGTGGAGTTTGAAAATAGGTTTACATTTCTGCAATTTACCATATTGCCTGTCATGTAAGTATTCTTCGGTAGGAGCGACCAGCAAATCAACGGTATGAATGCCTTATGGCATTTCCCGGGGCACGACCGGGAGGTCGCTCCTACCTTATGAAACCTATGTTAGGTTTTGCGCTTAATCGACAATTCAATACCTCTGGATACACCCCGGGTGTGTAAAGTTTTTGTAGAAACATTGATATGACTTTTGTTCCCCATCTTTTTCGTATGTCTATATTATTTTCCCTTGTCTGAACCAGGATTTTCAGGATTTCCAGATTACCAGGATTACCTCATCAAGGTTTTTTGATGCGTTTTGATGTCAACTTTGGGAATAGAACCTGTTGAGGGAAATCTGGAAATCCTGAAAATCCTGGTTCAGACAAGTAACCAAAACTTTACACACCCAGGGTTATTCAGTTTTAGGTATTTTGACAGATATTTATAACATTCGTGAATTAGATGCGTAGGTCGGGTAGAGCGAAGCGAAACCCGACATGATAACCGCAAACAATACATGTCGGGTTTCGCTAACGCTCTACCCGACCTACGATATAAACTTTAAGTAACACACATCAAGTGATAATTCTTAAAACTGAATAACCCTGCTCCACACCCCAAAACAGTTTACAGAATCACATTTTTTGTGTATAATACCATTTCTAAAAAATAAGATGCCATTTGTCAAAATGTTCTGGTAGGAGCGACCTCCCGGTCGCGACCGGGAGGTCGCTCCTACCAAAGAGAGGTACCCCAACTAGCAATAAAAGTGGAATTCCTTAATGGGACAATATTAATTTGAATTGGTATAATCAAACAAGTTTGTATACAATATGCTGATACCTGTTACAAACGCGAAATTGCAAAAATGGCATTGGGACGCAAAGACGAATTTAAGAAAGTGAGGGGAAATTGATTCAACAACGGACACGGACGAGTTTAACTTGGCGCGCAGTAATTATCGGTTTGACATGTGCTACGATTGAATGTCTCCTTGCCCCATATAACGACTATGTCATCCGAAACATTTTTCTTGCAGGTGGGCATTTTCCTGTCGGCCCATTCTTTGTCCTGACTTTGTTTGTGTTAGGGGTAAACGTCCTCTTAAAACAGATACATCCGACATCTGCCTTTTCCCCCAGTGAACTCATTACAATTTGGTGCATCATGCTTGCCCCTGCAGGTATCCCATCTTCGGGCATGATGCGATATGCGATTAGCCCAATGGTCGCATATCAATATTTTGCCACACCAGAAAACGATTGGGAGTCGTTGTTCTATCACTACATTCCGCATTGGCGTGTTGTCCGCGATGAATCGGCAATCAGATCCTTTTTTGAAGGTTTGTTCACTGGTGAGACTATACCATGGGGAGCATGGGTAACTCCGATTCTTATCTGGAGTGCTTATGTCCTCGTGATCTATTTAGTAATGATCTGTCTTTCGGCATTGCTTCGAAAGCAGTGGGTGGAGTATGAACGATGTGCTTTTCCGCTTGTCAAACTCCCCGTTGAGATGGTAACACAAGGACCTGGCAGACTCGCACCACTCTTCAAGAATGGCGCGCTGTGGATTGGGTTTGCTTTTCCAGTTTTCCTGCATACAATGAACGGACTTCATACATTCTTTCCATCCGTGCCACATATTCCACGTGATTTCTGGTTAAATCCATTTCTGACAGAAAGACCTTGGAGTGCCTTACGCCCCTTTCAGATTGTTATTTTCTGGTCAATGGTCGGTTTTAGTTACCTACTTACTTTAGAGGTATCATTTAGTATTTGGTTTTTCTTCCTGTTTTACAAGTTGCAATGTCTCATTGGTGTGATGCTCGGATTCCAACTGACATCCGGACCTGGTGTGCAATGGACAGGAAAATCGTTTAGTGCTGCACAGGAAGCTGGTGCATGCTTGGTGTTTGTCGCAATTGCATTATGGAAAACGCGACACCACCTGAAACACATGTTTCAATCACGTTCCAGTGACGAACCGATGTCTTACGGTTTTACGATCTTCGGTCTTCTCGGTGGAATCTGTGTACTTGTCTTTTTCAATCACATGATGGGGATGTCTATTTTATTTGCAGTCGGCTTTGTACTGTTTCTTCTTGCAATGTATATCCTGTTGACATGGCAGGTAATAAACGGGGGTATTCCTTTCATCAACCCATCATTTTCACCACAGAGTTTTTTTCTCACAACACTCGGCACATCAAAAATTCATCCCTCAACCCTTACATCGTTAATGATGCATCCGGTGTGTCTCACACTGGATTTGCGTGAATTCATGATGCCAAACATTATGAACGGACTGAAGGCAGCAGATGAAGCACGCGTCAAAAGACGACAACTACTAATCGCTATGGCAGTGGCAATGGTAATCGGTTTAGCGGTGTCTTACTATTCCGCACTCAAAGTTGGATATGCACACGGTGCCCCCTATATGGGAAGCAGCTGGTTTATGCGGCAACTTGAAGGACTGCTAACAAGTCCAAAAACCAGCACAAATTGGACGAATACGGGTTTTATCCTATTTGGCGGGGGATTTACGGCATGGTTGATGTGGATGCGGCAGACCTTTGTGTGGTGGCCCCTACATCCGCTCGGTTACACGATGTTGAGTTCTTGGGCGACATTTAAACTCTGGTTTTCAATCTTTTTAGGTTGGGGTATGAAATTTGCTATCGTGAAATATGGTGGTTTGAGGGCGTACCGTCAAGCGCGTCCCCTGTTTCTCGGGTTAGTCATCGGAGAGATGTTATGTGCTGGATTGTGGGCAATTGTGGGGATGTCTACAGGTATTAGCAGCGGATATAGAATATTACCGGATTGAAGATGATTTTTGTAGGCACGGTTTGATACCGCACCTACAAAACAGAAATAATTACCGTGATTTTATTGTTCCCCAACGCGTTGCAAGTTTACCCCGCGCTTCAACTGGTAGATCGCCACTATGCATTTTTTGGACATCTGCCTCTGTCAACGCAACATTGTAGATACGTGCTTCTTCCAGATGCGCAGCAATAAAATTGCGAGTCACCTTATTATCTCCGCCCGTGGTGTGGCGCGTCCCCATTATTGCTTCGGAAGTCCCTTTTGTCCATGTTTGGAGAACCATAGTGTTATCTTGGTGATTAGCTTGGTAGCTCCCCATACTTTCCCCGTTCCGGTAGCCAGTGACCTCATACTTATTCCCAATATCTTTGTATGTAATCACTAATAAAAGCATTTCACCAGTTTTGCTTTCAGTAACTACTTGTGGAAAATCATCTGTCCGATGAAAGTAACTACTCCCGGACATCCACTGTCTGGCAGTCCTCTCACCATAGACAATTCCACAAAACTGATCTCTATTATTTCCATCCAATGTTAAGGCGGAACCATTTTTTTCGTCAAGGTTGTCCAAAGTAACCCAAGCTACCAGCGTCAACTCTATGATGTCAGGTCCACTGTAATCAACAGTATGTGCCCACTTGCTGTTTCCAAGGACAAGTTGACCACCCTCAAATGTAGCACCTTCAAGTACCAAATCACCCCAGTTACCAGTTTCTTCCGTTTCGTCATTAAAGAGCCACCAACCAACAAGACTGTCTTTTTGCACTTGTGCATATCCCGACATTGACACACTCAACATCAGTGTAACCGCTAAAATAGTGAAAATGTGATTAATTTTCATCTCTGAAATTCTCCTTGTGTAACATAATATGTAGTTTGTTATCTGATTTTCGCTAAAGATTACGGAAATTTACGTTTATTACCTATTCAGTAGAGAACATGTTAACATAATTTGCCAAAAAATAAAAGAAAAAATCAGTACTATGCCCAGAGGCATTCAATTGTCACGATGTCTCTTTGTTGAAAGACATTTCAACAATAAAATACCAATAGATTATACATGATTTCTATTGTTCTCAAAACAGAAAACACAACATAAAAAAACGACAAAAAACCCATTTAGTTGTTTTTTTCAGAATTTCGCAAATTCATAAAACCTTCATAAACCCATATCACGACACGATCGAGAACACTTCTAAAAAAACGAGAAAAACACAAAAAAACAACTAAAAAATTCCACGATTAGAACAGGATACACAACTTGACAATTGAATGCCTCTGGTTCTATGCGATTTTACATTGTAGAAAACAAAAATGACTTGCACTGAGTCATAATATTTTGGTAAAATTGATGTATGATCAATCCATTTTTCTTCGGTGCAAAAGGACGGGGGTTCCTTCGTTTTTTTCGTATCTTACTTCATTTTCCGAATTTTATTCGCTTGACCATGCGGTTATTTCGTGACGAACGGGTGCCTGTCTACCGAAAGGCAATTCTCGTGATTGCAGAAATACTTGCAGGGGCATTTGCTATCGCATATTTGGTGATCCCTATTGATTTTATACCCGATATTTTTCCTATTGTTGGACGGATAGAAGATCTATTGATTGGAGCATTGATTATTTTGGTTCCGGGTGCATGGATATTTATCAAGAATTGTCCAGAACATATTGTCCGTGAACATGTTGACAAAATTTCTCGTGGAGAGTAGAAGTGTTTTTGCACCTATTTTTTTGCAACTTTGTTGCTTGATAGGTGTGTTTTTATGACATACAACAGAAAGAAACATAACAACACAAAATTCATTATTTTTGGTGGAGGTATTAGATAATGATTAATTTGAAAAACAAACTCAGTAGACGTGCAGCGTTCATATTGGTACTTGCTGGACTTGTATTGGTAACAGGATTAATTATACATCATAGTGGAGATAAGTTTGTTGTTCCTACAGCTATCGGTGAAACCGATAACCCCTTCTTAGAATCTGAGGATTTTCAGTATCTTGATCGCACCAATCGTGCATTTATAAATCTTGTTTCCCAGACGCGGTCTGCAGTTGTGCAAATTACAACGACAATGAAGCAAAATAATGACGAGACTACTAATCGCTTTAGGTATCGGGTAATTCCACGTGAAGATAGGGACAGGGACAATCCAAGAGGACCCGAGGATTGGTGGGAGTTCGACTTTAGAGAAGGTTTTCCAAACATACCGAACAGACCGAACAGACCTAATCTACCGCCTGCACGAGGGGTCGGTTCTGGTGTGATTGTCAGCGAAGACGGTTATATTTTGACAAATAACCATGTCATTGAAAAAGCTGAAGAGATTACTGTTACGTTGGCAAACGGTAAAGAATATACCGCAGAGTTAATTGGAAGTGACTCTGCCAGTCAAAGAGTAGGTGGTACAGACTTAGCAGTTATCAAGATTGATACTGATGGACTTTCTGTCCTACCCTTCGGCGATTCAGAGGCATTGGAAGTCGGGGAATGGGTTATCGCAATTGGTACCCCCCTAAACTATTCACAATCTGTAACGCGCGGTATTGTAAGTGCAAAAGGAAGAACAGGATTCACCGACTATGGAAGATTCATTCAAACCGATGCACCCATTAACAAAGGAAATAGTGGAGGTGCGTTGATAAACATACGGGGTGAACTGATCGGTATAAATACCTTTATTGCTACAGGCGGTTTTACCACTGGCAATATTGGCTTAGGTTTCGCTATTCCAAGCAATCTTGCAAAGCAGATCCTACCTGATCTTATTGAAAATGGTGAAATCGTTCGCGGGTGGCTCGGAATAACCATGGGACCAGTAACCCATGATTTAGCAGAAAAACTCAAACTCGATTCACCTCACGGTGCACTTGTTCATGTAGTCGGAAAAAACAGCCCAGCTGAAAAAGCAGGAATTGAAAAGGGTGACATTATTCTTGTATTCAACAATGAAAAAATACAGGATTTCTCTCATCTGCAACATTTAGTTGGCGCAACTGCTGTCGGTACTTCAGTGAAAATACAGGTACTCCGAAAAGGCAAAATCAAGCAACTAACTGCAAAACTAGAACAACGCACAGAAGAAGCTTTAAATACCCTTGATCCAAACGCAACTAAAAATGACGTTCCAGTTGTACCCGAACAGGAAGAAGAAAAGGAAACTTTTGCTGGCATGCAGGTAGAAAAACCAACACCTGAACTCGCAAGACAATACGGTCACCAAGACGAAGAAGGTGTAATTGTAACGAACGTTGAACCTAAAAGTAGCGCAGCAAATAAAGGTATACAAAAAGGGTTTCTCATCAAAGAAATTGATTATAACCCCATAAATAACCTCAAAGATTACGAGAAAATCGTAAAAGAGTTAAAAGAAAGTGACGAAAAACTTGTACTTATCTATTTCAAAAAATTAGACAACACTGGACATTATAGGACATTAAGGATTATTCCTAATGACAGGTAGAATCCAAACATAATGTCGTTCCTTTAACCCGAGTTGCTACCTATTATTTGTTGGAGGGGTTTCTAACCCTGATTGATAACAGAAAAACAACGAATGCTGATACGAATTGTCATAAATCGGGGTTAGAAACCCCTCCAACAAAAGTATTCTAAAGTAGGTGGCAACTTAGGTTGGCTAAACTATAGAAATCTAAAATAGAGGATTAAAATTATGAAATATTCTCGTTCGATTTTCACGCTATTGTTCATATTTAGCTTTAGTGTAACACTTCTCGGCAACGAATGGGCAAACTACTATTTCCCAGATAAATTTGGTAGTTTTTGGGTTTATGAAGATCAAAATGGAAATGAATTAACACGCTACGCAGTTGAGGAAGAGGAAATTGACGGTGAGACGTATCGCGCCTTCAATTATGAACCCCAATTGGAGGACTGGACAAAATTCGATTATTTTCTTCATCCCTATTTTTATCGCGTTAGTGAGGAGTGGATAACTTTCTCCATCGGTGAAGAGTGTGAAAATGCCTATGAAGCGAATTTTAAGAAAAGTATGGAGGGAGAAAAACAAAAATTCCTTAAAGAATTTCAGAAGCAGTTACCCCCAGAATTACCAATTAGTGTTGATATGAATTTCACTATCGATGTTGAAGCACAAGATAACTTTTACTTCCTTCCAACCCCCGCTAATTTCAACGAAGAGTGGACAGCTATGGAAATTAATATAGACATAACGACAGAGATTGAATTGAAAAGTGATAATCCGGCCATACAGATTCAAGCTCCAGATCAAGATCACAAAATGTCTATCACATTGGTTGAGACAGGGATAATTACAGGCAAAGAAACCGTTGAAACTGAGGCAGGAATGTTTGAAGACTGTCTAAAAATTGAGTTCCACTTAGAAACAACAACGACTAATGAAAATGAAGTGCCTGAGGAGATCAGACAGCAATTATCAGATCAGGAATTGGAAGCCATAGAATCTGCTGAAGAGCCCAAGAAATCTCTTACAACAGTATGGTTAGCACCACACGTCGGAATCGTCAAAATTACAAAGGAAAAAAACACAGAAGTAGAGGAACAGACCGACGAGGTGATTACCTTTGAATTAACCGAATACGAAATCAAATCTGACGAGTCAGAGGTTAATGATGATAATTAGGGATTGCCCTAACTATGGTAAATTATTGAAATAATTATACACCTCTTCTGTAGGAGCGACCTCTGGTCGCGACCGTGTGATCTCTTCTGTAGGAGCGACCGCACGGCCGCTCCTACAACTCAGAATGTAGAATTAATTGTATAATCCACCATAATGATGTAAACAGTGAACTGGCAAGCATGCCTTCAACGTATTTATGAGATTGATTCTAATTAAAACTTGAAGGATAATCGTTTTTATGGTATACTCCATAAGCGATTATCCTTCATTTATTTAAAGGGGTTAATGTTTTATGCAAGGACAACGAGTGATTTGGCCAGAACGTGCCAAAGTTGACATTGAGACGTTTGATATACCGTCTGCTAAGGATAACGAAGTGCTGGTTGCATCAGAATGTACGCTCATCAGTCCAGGAACAGAACGCGCGTTTTTGTTAGCACTTCCAAATGCAATGGGAAGGTATCCATCACGTCCCGGCTACAGTAATATCGGGCAGATTGTTGATGTTGGAAATGGCGTGAGTGGATTAGCCGTAGGGGATCGCGTTGCATCAACACACGGACATACAAGTCATTTTGTAGCTTCTCCGAATCGCTTGCTAAAAGTAGAGTCTACTGATGTTCCATCTGAAGAAGCAGTCTTCTTCAATCTCAGTGCCATCGCTTTACAAGGTGTGCGGAAAGCACAAATTGAATTAGGAGAATCTGCATTGGTCATAGGACAAGGACTCATTGGACTGCTTGCTTTGCAACTTGCTAAGTTGAGCGGGGCAGTCCCAGTCATCGCAGCCGATTTAACTGATAGCCGTCTTGAACTATCAAAAACTATCGGTGCAGATCATACCCTTAATCCAGAAGATACTGATTTTTCCGATAATTTGAAAAATGCTACAATGGGGAAATGTCCTAATATTGTTATTGAAGCAACTGGACATCCAGATGCAATTTCCACCGCGTTGGCTGCAGCCGGTTGGGGCGCACGCGTGGTGTTGTTGGCAAGCACACGCGGAGAAACACCCAAAGTCAACTTCTATCGGGATGTACATAAAAAGGGATTAGTTCTCTATGGCGCACACAATTCCATTCGTCCACGACAAGAATCCTCACCAAATTTTTGGACAAGTGAAGATGATGGACGGTTGATGTTATCTCTCATCGCACATAAAAGGTTCAATGTTGCACCATTGATTAGTCACCGCGTTCCCGGTCATGACGCACCAAAAGCCTATCAACTGCTAATGGAATGGAATCCTGGATTACTCGGGGTTGTCCTTCAATGGAATGGTGAGATGTAATACACTCTTTATTACTATAGTAAAGTTTGAAAATAATACCATTTTAAAATATAATTTCTCATTAGCTGCGAAATCTGGTAGGAGCGACCTCCCGGTCGCGACCTGGGGAATGCCATAAGGAATTTATACCGTTGATTTCTTGATTTCCAGGTCGTGACCGAGAGGTCGCTCCTACCTGTAAAAGTGTGTAATTAATTCCATAATCTACCATAAATTTTAGAGAAGTGTGTAATTAATTCCATAATCTACCATAAATTTTAGAGAAGTGAAGATTAATTGATGAAAACGAAACTTATATTTATCACTGTTCTACAGATATTCATGTCATGCCTCATTGCAAGTTATGCCCAAGACAACACGAAGGCAGGTTTACCTGAAGGAGCACTTGCACGCTTAGGTAAAGGCGGCATAAATATCATGCGATTTTCACCAGATGGGTCACATCTTGCTGTAGGAACAGATGTCGGATTGTGGTTATACGATGCCCAAACAGGTCAAGAGACTGCAATGTTTACAGGACATAAGGGACAGGTCAATGCAATTGCGTTCTCACCAGATGGACAGACAATGGCAAGTGGAGGTTTTGCTAACCCTATCATACAACTGTGGGATGTAAATACAGCAAAAAAACATTCCCACATTGAGTTATCAAACAAAAATATAGAAATAGGGAAAAATCATGACTCCATTTCATACTTGAATTTTTCTAAAGATGGAAAAACACTTATTTCTGAGAACACTTATGGAACAATTCATCATTGGGATATTGAATCAGGTGCAATATTGCAGAGATCTGGAGATTTGGGATCATTCAAATCAATTGCATACTCAAAAGAATACAACGGATTTGCTACTGGAAAGGAAGACGGTGGAATAGCTTTATATGACGCAACAGGGAAAACCCGTGTTAGACTAAGAGGGCATGCCGGATTACTCAATAATGAAGACAAGGAAATATGGACACTGGCTTTCTCTCCAGATGGTAGTATCCTTGCAAGCGGGTGTGAGGATAAGACAGTCCGCCTTTGGAACACAGATAATGGCAAGAACCTCACAATCCTAAAAAATCACAAATCGCGGATTTTATCCGTCACGTTTTCTCACGATGGAGAAATCCTTGCAAGTGGTGATGCAGACGGTATCATCAGACTATGGTCAGTAGAAACCAATGACGAACTTGCTATACTTACCGGACATACAAATGGGATATGTGCATTAACCGCGTCCCCAGATGGTAGAACGATAGCGAGCGGCAGCTGTGATGGAATGATCCGATTTTGGGACCAAAACACTGGTTTTGAGATTTCAACTTTTACCACTGGACATGCAGAATCAGTCTCCACAATGGATTTTACTAAAGACAACACGATACTTACAAGTGTCGCATTGAATGGCACAATAGATGTTTGGAGTGTTAGAGATGGCAGCGGTTTAAACAGTTTCACTTTAGGCGAAAATAAATTTATTGACGTTGTAGCATTATCTGGTGATGCAACGCTTCTTGCAACTCACAACAAGAACTGGATAATGGTGTATGATCCGTTAAGTTTCGGTGCAAGCGGAGGCGGATCAATCGAAGTTGAAGGGGTTAAAGTACGTGATATTACGACAGATCAGGAGATTTCCGGTCCGTGGGAAGATATGGACAAATCCGTAAATGGACTTGTACTTTCCAACGATAAGAAGGTCCTTGCAGTAAGTGTCGATTGGGAAGGCATTATCGCATGGAACATTGACACGGGAGAGGAGATGTTCAACATTCAGGAAAGAGAACCTTTTGAAAGAGAGTTGGTATATTCTCCAAATGGTAACCTATTTGCAGCTTATGGCACCCATGCGACAACACATATATGGCATGCAAAAACACAAGAGGAAATAACTCACCAAGATATGGAAAAGACTACAGCATTTGCATTTTCTCCTGACAGCACACGAATTGCTACAGGCTCCCGTAAAGGTATTGTTCTGTGGACGATTGAACAAAACGAGATAAAAAAACTGGGAACAATAGGGAATAGTAGATTGGGTGACGAGTTAATATTCTCCCCTGATGGACAGATAATACTCATCGCAAGAATAATAGGTTGGGATTACGAAATTCAGTTAATTGATGCTAACACGGGTTGGAATCTTGGAAGACTCACGGGGCATACAGAAAGAATTAATTCCCTCAAGTTCTCTCATGATGGCAAGACATTAGCTACAGGAAGTTCTGATGGTACAATACTCCTTTGGGATTGGGAACAAATAGTAACTAAAGCAAGAAATGAGATTAAAGGTAAGGATCTAACCCATAATATAATCCCACCAAAAAACCACCTATAGTATATACAAATAAGGCAGAAGAAGCAAAAGCAATCCTCAGCTGGATGCAAACAAAAGGTATTGAATTGATTAAAAAAGGAAAGGGATATCAACTCAAACAAGGGAATAGCAGTTCTACGATTTCTGGTGGCGGTGGAACTTTAGGTTTAGGTGATATAACGATAAATCTTGATAGAGATGGGAGTGTCAAAGTACAGGTTGACGGTGTTGGGGCTGCTACCTTCAATTTTGATGAGAACGGCAAGATCAAACATTTAGACCAAAATGACGAGAACACCGAAGAGAAATCTAAATAACGGAAAACTCTTAGAACTAAATAGCCCTGGAGCATTTGCAGGGTTATTTAGTTCTAAGAGTTTCCCATTATTTAGATTTACTGAAAGTTAATGTCCTAGTGGATTATCTACTCTTACATTGTAGGTCGGGTAGAGCGAAGCGAAACCCGACATGATGCCACCTATTTGAATTAATGTCGGGTTTCGCTTCGCTCTACCCGACCTACAAAATAAGTCTGGACAGGACACTAGGCCGGTAGGTGCGGTTTCCTAACCAATGCAGAATACCACACGCGTATTCTGCATTGGTTAGGAAACCGCACCTACCGGCCTGGGATATATAGCATGTGTTAAAAAATCGCAAGAAAAACCTAAAACTGAATAACCCTGTGTTATTTGACATAAGTATTGACATATTTTTGTTCATGAATTAGAATGTCTCCAAAATTCTATTCAAAAGGAGTTTATTATCATGAAAAAAGTTATATTGATACTCAGTATATTCGCCTGCATTATGATAGTCGGATGCGGTGGTGATGATGAGATGACCGACACAGACACAGACATGCAGACAGATAACCAAATGGTTGACAACACAGGCAACCAAGTGGATAACAACGTAGAAGAACCCGTAGAAGAAGTCGTAGAAGAACCCGAAGAGGAAATTGAGATACCACCTGAAAAAACGTATTTTACAGGTGATCTCTCAGGTCATACGAATAATATCTACAGCGTGGCGTTTAGTCCGGATGGCAACCTACTTGCAAGTGGTGCTTATGACAATACAGCCAAGTTGTGGGACACAACCAAAGGAACAGAGCTACATACACTCACAGGACATACGAATATTGTCAGAAACGTCGCGTTCAGTCCGGATGGTACTATGCTCGCGACTGCCGCATTCGATAACACTGCGCGTTTGTGGGACACGAGCGACGGTTCAGAGATCCGCACCATCTCAGGACATACGGAGAGAGTCACCTTCGTAGCGTTTAATCCGGATGGTGACATTCTCGCCACTGCCGGTTTTGATCGCACCATCCGTTTTTGGGACCCAAACGATGGCACGGAAATCCGCAAACTTGAAGGGCATTCGGACGCTGCGAGAACTGTCGCGTTCAGTCCGGATGGAAACACGCTCGTCAGTGGCAGTTATGACGATACCGTCCGTATGTGGAACGTCAACGATGGCACCGAGATCCGCACAATGACAGGGCATACGCATGATGTCAACTGTGTTACCTTCAGTCCGGATGGTAGCATGATCGCCAGTGCCTGTTCTGACACAACCGCCCGTTTGTGGGACGCAAGCGATGGCAGTCACATCCGCACCCTTGAAGGGCATACGGCTCAAGTCATCACCGTCGCGTTCAGTCCGGATGGTAACAAGGTCGCGACTGCCGGTTGGGACATGACTGTCCGTCTGTGGGACGCAAACGGCGGGGCAGAACTACAATCATTCACTGATCATACAGGTGCTGCTAACGGCGTTGCGTTTAATCCAGAAGGAAACATCCTCGCCAGTTCCGGTGCTGATTTCACCATCCGCATCCGGGACATAAGTGAGTAATGGTGTCTATCAGTATTCAATTGGCAACCATCAGCAGTCAGTGGTCAGTCTTGTGCGTTTGTTAACCGTGAGAAACCGAACTTCGCATGCTACTGACTGCTGATGGCTATCTGCATTGCAACACATTTTCCATTCTAAAATACGCATAAAAAAAGAGCTAACAACAAATGGCACGTGAATATCCAATAGAAAAAGTACGAAATATCGGTATTGCTGCGCACATTGACGCAGGGAAAACCACAACCACCGAACGCATCCTCTTTTACACTGGCAAAAAACATAAAATCGGCACAGTAGATGACGGCACCGCAGAGATGGATTGGATGGTACAGGAACGCGAACGCGGCGTGACCATCACTGCCGCCGCTACCACATGCTACTGGCAAGATTACGCATTCCACCTGATTGACACCCCTGGACACGTCGATTTCACAGTTGAAGTTGAACGATCGCTACGGGTCTTGGACGGTGTTATCGCGCTTTTCTGTGCTGTCGGCGGCGTGGAACCGCAATCGGAAACAGTCTGGAATCAGGCAGAACGTTATCAGATACCGCGCATTGCTTTCGTAAATAAGATGGACCGAGCAGGGGCTAATTTCGATCGAGTGATTGAGATGATGCAGGAACGATTCAACACAAATCCCGTACCGCTGCAGATACCACTTGGGGAAGGACGCGACTTCAAAGGTGTGATTGATTTGATCCGAATGAAAGCAATTATTTGGAATGAATCTGATCAAGGCAAGACGTTTGAGAGGGTAGATGTTCCAAGCAAATTTCAGGATGATGCAAACATTGCACGCGAAAATCTCATAGAAAATGTTGCAGCAGAAGACGATAACCTGCTTGAAAAATATATTGAGGGCGGTAACATTGAAGAAACTGAATTAGTTGCTGGCATACGAAAGGCAACTTTGAAAGGAGGTTTAATCCCAGTACTTTGCGGTAGTTCACTCAAAAACCAAGGGGTCCAACCCCTCCTTGATGCCGTAATAGATTATTTGCCTTCTCCATTAGAAGTACCACCCATTGAAGGCGAAATAGCAAAAACAACTAATAACAAATCATCCAAAAAAGACACAGACCAGACCACAGAAACAGTCGTTCGACACCCTGATGATAAGGAACCATTTTCTGCATTAGCATTCAAAGTCGCAAGTCATGACACAGTGGATAAGTTAGTTTATTGCCGTGTCTATTCTGGTACACTCAAACGCGGTGAAGTCGTCTATAACGTTGCTACAGAGAAAAGAGAACGTGTCAACCGAATTTTACAGATGCATGCAAACAAAGAGGCAAGTTGTGATGCTGCCTATGCAGGCGACATCGTCGCTCTTGTCGGTATGCGCAGCACCAAAACTGGACACACATTGAGCGATATTGCACATCCACTCCTACTTGAATCTATTGAATTCCCGCCACCTGTCATCTCTGTCGCTATCGAACCCAAACGGGCAAGTGATGCTGACGCTTTGGAGGAAACCCTTGAAAAACTTATGGACGAAGACCCGACTTTTACCGTCGGCATTGATAAGGAAACAGGACAACGAATCATTTCAGGTATGGGAGAACTTCATTTGGAAATCCTTACAGACCGTATGATTCGGGAATTCGGCGTGAATGCACGAGTCAGTAAACTCCAAGTGGCATATCATGAAACAATTAACACAAAAGCTGAAGGACGGGCGACACACATTCATAAAACTGATGAGGAAGGTATCTATGGCGATGTGAAACTCACCGTTGAACCGTTGGAACGTGATACCGGGTTTCAGTTTGAAGATAGAACTGATGAAACACAGATTCCACGACAATTTATCCCATCAATTGAAGCAGCATTGGAAAATGCAATGGGTTCTGGTGCTGTCTTAGGATACGCATTGCAAGATATAAAGGTAATCCTCACAGGTGGTTCAACGCACCCTACAGACTCTTCGGAGATGGCTTATGAAGCAGCCGCAGTACTTGCATTTGAGAAGGCGGTAAAGTCAGCAAAACCTTTGCTGCTTGAACCAATTATGCAAATACACATTACAGTACCCGATGAACATGTTGGAAAGGTTATCGGTGACCTGAATTCTCGCCGCGCACAAATCAACGAGACAACTTCTCAAGACTCAAACAATATCATCAACGCCATCATACCTTTAGCGGAGACGTTTCAATACACAACCCGACTCCGTTCCATGACACAAGGACGTGGTGCTTTTACTTTAGAGTTTTCGCATTACGACATTGCCCCATCATCTTTGCACACATAATCACTTTTCACTAAACACCTCCATCCCCGCAGAACCATCTGCAACTTGCCGTATCTGTTTTTCAAAACCCCATTCTGTAGGAGCGACCAAAGGTCGTTCCTACAACTCAAAATGTAGAATTAATTGTATAATCTACCATAAACTATGTATGTCGTATAGCATCAATCGGGCTTAATTTCGCAGCTTTACTTGCAGGATAATAGCCAAAAAATAACCCAACAGCAGTCCCAGCGGCAACGGAAGCGAGAACTGATCTTATAGTAATAACAGAGGGCCAACGCATCATTCCCATCATAAATTTATCAACTGCCCAAGCAAATCCTTGTCCAACAAATGCACCTAATATGATACCAAGTATGCTGCCAATAAGACACAAAAGGATTGACTCAGTCAGGAATTGAAAGCGGATGTGGTATGTTTTTGCACCGACTGCCTTTCTTAAACCAATTTCCGGTATTCTTTCTGTAACAGATACAAGCATAATATTTAGGATTCCGATACCACCAACAATTAGAGCTACAGAAGCAATCACTACTAATACCATTTCAATAATAAAGATCGTCTTCTTAGCACTTTCAATACCCTTTTGTGCTTGCCACGTGCGAAAAAATGTGTCGTCTCCATCGTGATTACGCCTGATGATGGTTTGAACTTCTTTGACAGCTTGGTCTACAAGAAATGGGCTTTTTGCACGAACCATAATATGCCCTACATTTTCATGTCCCCAAAACCGTGTTTGTGCTGTTGTGATTGGAATGAAAATCATATTGTCATCGCTTTTGCCCTGTTCTAATCCGGGGCCTCTGCTTTCCATAATACCAATCACAGTGAAACGTTTGTTATTTATCCCAACCTCTTTCCCGATCGGATCTAGACCTTTGAACTGTTCTTTCCAAACTTGTGAACCGATCACACATACCTTATTCCAAAAATCCATATCTGTGTCTGCAAGAAATCTACCATACTGACTATGCCACTGTCTAACAGCTTGATATTCTACGGTAGTCGCTCGCATGTAGGTCGGTTGGTGTTTGCCTTGAACGTCAAAACTGATATAATAACTACCTTCAACAGTAGCAACTTCCACTGATGGGCATTGATTCTGGACATCGCGTAGATCAGTCATATTTAAGTAGTGAGGACTTGTATTTCGTTGCCACCGATTGTTTTTTCGGATATATCCAGGACGGTATACCCCGAACATACTGGGACCACCAATCTTTTCAAATTCTAACATAATGAGTTTTTCAGCCCCTGCACCTAACGACATCAT
Source organism: Candidatus Poribacteria bacterium (assembly GCA_012270795.1). Lineage (GTDB taxonomy): Bacteria > Poribacteria > WGA-4E > WGA-4E > WGA-3G > MSPOR6. The sequence continues at coordinate 40,911 of JAAXHO010000131.1, read as the reverse complement.
GGCAATAACACCGGCAATCCCGATGGTAATACCTAACAAGGTGAGGATCGTTCGGAGCTTACTTGCACGTAGTGCTGATAACGCAGTAAGAAGGTTCTCTATAATTCGCATTTTTTCCTGATTTTATTACACTATAGAACTTTAAAATGCAAAATAGTTTTCCTTCAAAGATCGCAATGTATTGCATCTAGCTCTAAATAGTGCTAAAATTGAAAACGAAGTTCCTATTGATACTTTTCACAGTATACTACAAAATCAACAATATATGCAAATTTCTTAAGACTGACACCACCGTGAAAACCATATTTTCAATAAGACCAAGCATGTCTCTACTAAAGTACCCCAGTATCCATACTATAGGTTCACACAAATCAGAGTTGGCAAAACTGTCTCAACACAACAAAACAGCATGGATACTTATGACTGCTGATATGATTCAGACACGATGCCGATTGAAAGTTCAATACTTGCATTTTCAAACAACTGAGACACCAACATCAATTCAAATGAAATTGCGAATTCTCCTTGCAAATAATAATGCAGATAGGAGTAGCATAGATTATAGCGACTTTTTTCTTGTTGCACAGTCTCATACGGAGGATTCATTCTACAATATCACCGATTATGTTCAAAGATGCAGTGAATGGGATTTGTCGGTAGCAGAACGGTTACGGGGCAGAACACTTCTCTTTATCACACAAACTGCAGAAGATGCGGACGATTTATTATCTAAATCCGGTGTTAACGCCTTTATTAGCCGTGTACTTGAGACATATATAGAGACGTTTGGATTAGAAAGTATTGAGGGTTTTGCTATTGAAATACCATACTTCTTGTCAATCTTTGAAAGAGATGCAACCACAATCCCTTGGAGTAGTTCGCTATTGAAATGCATAGAGACAGAAAATAGAAGAACTGAGAAAGTTCAAGGAAATTCCATACCCTATCTTTTTTACGAAACATATAACTCACCCGTCATCAGAAGTATGTTTTGGCAAAGTCTAACTTCACAATTCGCAGATTGCTTTTTGGTTAGTATAAAAAAGTTCTGTCATAAGCACAACCTTAGATTTGCTGTAACGATTCGAGAGAGCTCAAAGTCGTTGCAATACGACTTGGAAACACTCTTGGAAAAGGCAGATTGTCCAATTCTCTTCGCAGCAGATGAACTCACACCACGACGTTTTGTTGTTGCTAAGTCAACGTGTAGTAATGCAAACAATGTTGGGATAATTCGTAAAGACAACCACACATTTTCTCATTGCCTCAGTGATATTCCCCTCGGTTTCAACCAATGGCTTTCTTATGATATTGGCAATCCTCTTTCTGACACCAAACAACATCAACATTTAGGAGAAACCCTGCAAAATGGCACACCGGTTCGGAAAATTCTTATGTTGTCTCCAATACAGAGCCTATGGATGAAACCTGAAGAAAAGGAATGGAGCAGTATAACAAAATCATGGGGATGGTTGACCCAAACAGTTTGGAATTTGGGGTATGACTTTGACACTGTTTCAGAAGCACAATTTGCCAAAACTTTCCTACATAAGAATGGACGAAAGCTTTGTCTCAATCAGAGAATGTATGAACTTGTGTTACTTCCAAGCTGTTTGTCACTTCACGAAACGACTGTCCATCTCTTGACAGAATTTACTAAATCAAAAGGACGCATCCTTGCTAACGCACCAGTTCCTTATCTGTTAAACGGCAAGGTAGGGCTTGAACCATATCGGTTAGAACGTCTCCTCTTCAGACGACAAACAACTGTATTAGACGGACCACTGAATGAAAGGGAAGCAGAACTAAGAAAGTATTTGCGTAAATGGGTTAAGCCAATTATCTCAATTTATTCCAACAACGAGAATACACCTGTGACAAATATCAAAATTCACCATAGACAACATGAGAATAGACAATTGTTCTTTTTATATTATTCTGGGAACGAAACAATTGATGCGTTGGTAGAGATTGAAAAACAAATTGAGAATATTGAAGAATGCCATTTACAGACAGGAAAAAGCGTGCGGTTAAAGTTTTGGCATGCAAATGATAAAACCTATCTGAATTGTCAGTTTAAACCAGAACAAGGTAGACTCCTATTCGCTACATAAAGGATTATGTAACAAAACATCTTTGTTGGAGGGGTTTCCAACCCCGATTTTTCATGTTATACCATTTCTAAAAAATAAGATGCCATTTGTCAAAATGTTCTGGTAGGAGCGACCTCCCGGTCGCGACCAGGAGGTCGCTCCTACCGAAGAGAGGTACCCCAACCAGCAATAAACCAGCAATAAAAGTGGAATTCCTTAATGGGACAATATTAATTTGAATTGGTATTATGTATCTGAAATCGGGTTACAAAACCCGCCAACGATTTAGGAGATAGATTGTAGTATAACCAAATTTTTTCATTTTTATACGTCCTTAGATTTGGATATGGGTTTTTGTGAAACGTGTGTTCCACAGAAACCTAATGAAAAGGACAAACTTTATAGACATTTACCGTCGACCGGTTCCGTGGTAATTCCACTGTTCCATCGTATCAAGAATGAGTCTATATGGTCCATTAATATTCGCGTAAAATAAGATTTTGCCATTTGGGTGAAAAGTAGCACCCCATCCGCTTGCGATTTTCTGCGGCGTTATTTTTTCTGTCGCATCAAGCTCCCATAAATTACCACCCGGCAATAACAATGGCGATTCTATCATTTCAACGTTAATTTTCTCAAGATCAAGAAGCCAAAGGATGTTTTCTAAACCATCTGGATCTGAACTACCACTTGTTTTTTCTAATGGATTGTCAGAGAGCACTTCATAGACAAGGTGTTTGCCTGTCGGTGAAAGTTCATACCTTGTAATATCAGTAACGTTTACGAGTTTTGTCCATTGTGGCATATAGTAGTTCCGCACATCACAACGCCATAAACCTGTCTTATCAAACAGGTAGAGATATTTTGAATCAGGAGACCACTGCATTCGATCCTGTGTTTCCAATGTAATCTTCGGCATCGGCTGCGTGAGGAACTGTGGCATCACTTTCGGTTTTTTAACCGGTGCCCAGTCTGTAAATTTGTCCGCCTCTTTTTCTGTCCAATGAACTTTGTTTTCTTTATTATAATTTGCGGGAAGACCTTCATTAATATCGTAAATCGTCCATGCAGGACCGAGAATTGCTGCAGCCAAATTCTCTTTCACCGTATCAAATTTATGTCCGAGGATATTCCGAAATCTATAGTACTTCTGGTCTTTAGAAAACTGAAAACTGTCTACTCTTTCCGAAGAATATGCTTTAGCAGAATCAACTTCTCCTTTTTCAGGTAAATAGAAGTGCACACCGTAAAATGTAGTCATGTTGTATTCCACAAAAGCGATAATCTTACCGTCCGGAGAAGCGACCACCTCGTCATAACGTGGAGTTAAAGCATAATCATTGGCAAAATGTTCGCCTTCAAGTATCATTGTCCAAAGGTTCAGAGAGAATTCAGATCCGCGCACATATCTGTTTTCCTTAATCATGACGAGATATTTGCCATCTGGCGAAATCAAGGGTTGATGTGAAAGACTTATGTATGTTAAACCGTATCCTACATTTGCATGTAAAATGATACCAATTACGAGAATAATAGAAAAACGGAAAATAGAATTCAACTTATGACGCATTGCTCTTTTCCTCCATATTGAGAAAGTAATACTATTTCTTTAATATTATTTATTCATTTACGGTTGTTATGGTTGTTATTCTTCAAGACACAAACTGGAAACTTGTGCTATAAAAAAGAGACATTACATGTTAGAAATGGTATAAGTTAATCGTGGTTCCTCTTAAATTTGAGATCACCACGATTAACGCTTCAATGAATAGTCTATTGACATGGATCCGTAACTTTTTTTGGAAGCACAAGAAAATTAAGCTTCATGGGCGGATCCCATTCAATAGGAACACCAACCACCCACTTTACGTTCCCGAATCTTCTGATCCATTCGGTTTCTTCGTATTCACAGATGCGCTGCAGCTGCCTCGGCCCGTGCAGGTGAAGATCCTTTGATCTCATGTCTAACGCGATGTTATACCTAAGCGGCACAGAGCGTAGAGTTGTATAGAAGCCGCGATCGTTTGTACGATATGGACCACCCTTTAATTCATTTCCATGTGGAACACCCGCATCCCATGTAACAGATGTTTGATTATCGTGGGTTCCATTATTTACTACCTGTCCATTGAGGTCTCTACATACATACTTAACGCCTTCCTTGTTATCCAAAGCATTTTTAAATGGTTTTTTGTCACCATCACACAGACACTTTCCAGAAATTGTTCCGCGTAAAATGACATTCCACACCTTTCCAAGAGTTGCTTTGGAAATTGTTTTCACAATTTTACTGGATCCACTTCCAATTATGTCTATTATTTTCCCAAACACTTTAACAACAACAGGAACATAAGCACCGACATCAGGTTTAAGAGAACCACTAACGTGGATGATTCCTTTGGTAACATCACTGTACAGCTGGGAATCAATAAGCACGTCATCCACATACACCTTTATTTCTTCAATCACATAGTTGCTGGAAGAAGATGTTGCAGTAAAAGAACAAGCGTAAGTATCACCAACTCTCATTTCGTCTGTTACGTTTTTAGATACTTTTACAACGTCTTCAAAAGGAGTCCATACCTTCAAAGTGTAGGAATCCCAATCAACTATACCATTTCCGGTATTACTATCGGGATAAACGTACGCAGTAATTTCGTATTGTTTACCCGATGTACTACCGCTGTTAAACGTGTGTTGAAAAGTAGAAACAGTTGATGTTCCATCACCGTAGTCTACTTCTATTTCAGTTCCAAAACCAGTTTCACCCGGACCTTTGACGTACCAATGCACAATTCCATAAGGTGCGTCAAATTCTGCACGAGAATATTGTGTGGCACCCGTAGTGATATAATCATCGTAAGAGGATTCTGGACCAACATAATCAACTTCAATGGCATCAGCAGTGACTGAGAAAAGTAGTACTGCTGAGAAAACAATTAACCATAACGTACAAAATCTTGCAAACATGATAAACTCCTTGTGAATATAGGTTGTTGCCAAGAATGGCAAAATGAACGTTTTTTGTTGTTTCTTTTGTAGCAAATTTCTCGTGTTTTTCAACTATTTTGTTCAAGTATTAGTGGTTGTTGAAACTTGTCTCTAATGCAAGACGGTATGCCTTTTCCATCTTCGCCAAAGTGGATTTCAGGATTTGGCTCACCCGCCCATTAGAAATACCGAGTGTCTTCGCTATCTCAACGCCACTCTGTTCTTGGAAGAACTTCAATTCAAGAACACTGCGTTCTTTTTCAGTCAGTTTCGCTAAAATATTCGGTAAATGTTCACAGAAACGTTCCACTTCAAGTTTCCGACTCACTTCATCTTCCACTGATTCATGCGTGCATGCTTCAGCAATCAAACCCGCAATCAACGGATTTTTCGGACAATCCTCAACAACTTCCGCGGGTTGTTCATGCTCTTGAAATGGAAGATATTTTAGTTCTTTCTCCCGTACCCGCCAGAGTTGTACACACACCTGTTTCTTAATGAACGTTATGTAACTGGCACCACTTGGATGATCCAGGTCATACTTCGGTGTCTCTTTCAGAATCGTTAACAACGCAATTTGACGAAAGTCTTGCTTCAGAGTTTGCAATCGCTTGTTATATTCTGTAGCACAATTGACACATCGAGATATTGACTTCTCCGCTGAGATCGGATCGCCCTGAACAATATAGAACGGACATTTTCCCGAATGACGTGGACCTCGTTTATCTGTCATCGGCTGACTCCTTTTAAATTAAAAGGTTAATAACGAGAAATTTGAAGTCGTTCCCAACTATAAATAACATGGTGATCACCTGCTATATTATATATATCCATTTCACAAGAAAAAGTTTAGCTATTTTTTAGCATTTTAACTGCTTTTAGTGAAAATATCAAGTTTTTCTAGGGTGTGTAAAGTTTTTGGCATGAATTGGGAGTAAAGTTGTTTTCACTTGTCTGAACCAGGATTTACAGGATTTACAGATTTTCAAATCAAGAAATCAACGGTATGAATGCTATATAGCATTCCCCGGGTATGAATGCCTTTTGGCATTCCCCGGGATTGGTGTTTGATCATCAAGTTCCACACTTAGGCGAAACGTCTTTTGTATACAGCCAAAGCAGTCTCTATTTGAAATAGAACTCAACAGCATCAGACTCTAATCCTGAAAATCTGTAAATCCTGGTTCAGACACATGCCAAAAACTTTACACACCCTAGACTTTACACACCCTAGCTTAGGATGTGTAAGTTCTTGTTCAATATAAAATTTTTTTGCTTTTTTTGCGTAGTGTAAATATCATTTTGCATGCAATTTTCGTTAGCTCAGATTCTCCAAAACATACCACGTGGTATGAAATAACATACAGTGGTATGTTTTGGAAATTGGCTTTCAATCTAGTCGTAGTAATGGCTGAAAGGGATTTTTTTTCAAAAACATTAATTTTTTCTGAGCATTTTGGTATGTCTGTTTTTTTGGTTTCGTTGCTTTATGTTTTACTTCTTTTTGTGTGAGGAATAACTGCAAATTCTTTGTGTATTTTTTTAGATTTCATAAGAATTTTCTACTTTAAAAACCGTACCATATGGTACGGTTTTTTCGGTTTTTGGTACGGTTTTGTTAATTCGTTATGCGTCCAGTTTTCATAAAGCTTCATGGGAGTTTTTGTAGTGTTTTTTTGGTAAAATTTTTGTCGGATTTTGGTGCGGTTTTTTGTTTGTGTTTTTTGTGTTGGCTTTTGGCTTTGCATAACGTTTTTGTTGTGTGCTTATTATTTATATATATTATAAGTGATTTATTATGTATTTTGTAGTTTTTTGGGTGTCTGTTTATTGGGATTTCCAATATATATCTAATAGGTTTCAGCAGTCGGCTATCGGCTGATAGCGCGGATTTGGGTACAGAATCGCGGAGGGCGGGGTGTGGGGGGATCGCGGATGACACGGAAGACGCGGAGAAGATACCTACGATAACCCGTCTTGATTAGGATAATGTTTATTTTTAGAAAAAAAATCATGGGTAGCGGTCTTTTCCGCGTCTTCTGTGTTTTCGGCGAATTCCGCGATTCAGCCCCCCAAATCCGCAAAACCCGACTATTGAATGCCTCTGGTTGAGACAATAATAATACTTGACACAATCTGAAATTTGGGTTATCTTAAAGGGCAAGGAATCACAAACATTACTAACAACTGGACAGTATTAATGAAAAAACAGACACTACATAATTTCAATGAGAATCCAGGTGCTACCGTTCTTTTTGATATGAAATATACGGATATGAATATCGGTGCCTACGGCATAGGGTTCTTTATAGAAGAAAACAAAATCGTTACCAATATACATGTTCTTGCTGGAACTACAACAGTCAAAATAAAAAATATGAACACAGGCAAGGTTTACACAATTGAAGGTGTCTATACGTTTGATGATATAAACGATCTTGTTGTGCTTCAGACATTAGAACAGTGTACACCATACCCTTTTGAGGATAGCGATAACGTGAAAATCGGCGATACGATAACCGCTATAGGATACCCGGAAGGAAAAGAGGGCAAGGTAAGTGGAACTATACACGGTTTTAGAAATAGCAACAATAGTCTTCGTGTACAGCTGGTTAATGCTAAAAGGGGTTATAGTGGAGCACCCGTTTTAAACGCCAAAGGGAAAATCATTGCTATATTGAATCAGGTCAGTTATGTTGAAAAGAGTGTTGATTTCGAATTCGCTAACGCCATAACGGCTAACACTATCAAAGAACTCATGCAAAAAACAGAAAACCAAATTAACGCACCAGTTGAACCATTATCTGAATGGTTAAAACGACCGAGAGTGAACGCATATTTTCTGTATTCAGAAGGAAACATGAAACGTAATAAGGGAAACCCAAAAGGGGCAATCTCTGCATATACTAAAGCAATAAAATCCAATCCTGATTTAGCTGAGGCATATCTCAATCGAGGTATGGTAAAGAGTAGTTTACGAAAATATAAGGAAGCGATCACTGACTATGATGTAGCAATAGAACTCAGTCCTGATTCAGCTTTCGCCTATTGCAACCGTGCTACCGCAAACATTTCACTAAAAAACTATGAACAAGCTGAAAAGGATTGTGATACCGCAATAGAAATTAACCCCGATATAATTATCGCATACAGTAACCGTGCATTTGCCAAGGTATCCTTAAACAAATATCAAGAAGCGTTAAACGATGCAAATATAGTCCTTGAAAAACGCCCGGATTCCACCGATGCTTTCCGTCTATATCTGATGTGCTCAGCTACGAAAAGTGCTTTGGGGGATCATGATGGAGCCTATGAAGACATCAACAAAGTTATTACACATAACCCAGAATTCGCTGAAGGATACGTGTTGCGAAGTTACATCAAGAATGAACTGAAAGACTTTCAAGGAGCAATAGCTGATACTGAAAAGACGTTGAGATTGAAACCAAATTCAGAAATGGGATTCGTTGGTCGGGCAACTGCATACATAGCTTATGGTAAATCAAAAGTTGAAGAGGAAGATTATCGAACTGCCGAAGAATTCTATAACAAAGCCCTTGACGACATCAAAAAAGCTATTCATCTCAACCCAAAATCATATAGTACACTGAGTTGTAGAGGTAAAGTACACTATCTTCTCGGTGAATCTAAAGTCGTTCAAGGTGATAATGCGGAGGCAAAAAAACTTTTTAATGTAGCCTTAATTGATTATACGAATTCTATCCGACAGAACCCAAGAAACGCATCACCATATAATGAACGAGGGTGGGTAAGATACAACCTTGGCAACTTTGAAGTTGAGCAAGAGAGGGATACTAAGGCACTCAAGTTTTTTCAAGAGGCTTTGGTTGATAGCGAAGAAGCTATCCGTTTAGGTAAGTATTCTTACATAGTTTATGCTTATTACCATACCCGGGGTGCTGTAAAAGCCGCCCTAAAAGATTATGACGGAGCAATTGAAGATTTCAGTGAAGCCATTCGGTTAGACCCTAAGCATGTTCTATCCTACCGAGACCGCGCGAAAGCAAAAGAAGCACTCGGATTAGAAAAAGAAGCAAAAGACGACTACGATATGGCAGAGAAGTTAGAAGAAGATTAAAGATGAAACATGCTCCAATGTTTATTGTAGCATAAACTGCCAGTTTGTGCATCCCTTGTAGCTAAAGATGAAAACATGCTCCAATGTCTATACCCAAAGTCATAGAAAGGAAAAAAGATGACAGGTGGAACACTTTTTGTTGAATGTCTGAAAACACAAGGTGTTAAGGCGATTTTCGGTTTACCGGGGAACCATCTTGATACCGTTTATGAAGCGTTATATAACAATCAAGACAGCATTCAACACTATGTGACGCGACATGAAGGTGGCGCAGCGTTTATGGCAGATGGGTATGCTCGTGCCACAGGGGATGTCGGTGTCTGCATGACAGTCCCAGGTCCCGGTTCAAATAACGCTTCTATTGGGATATGTGAGGCATTTACAGCATGTTCACCTGTTCTGTTAATTACGGGGCAAAACCCATCATACTTAGCACAGAAAGATCCAAGAAAGAGTTTCCACGGGTTAGACCAAAAAGCCGCCTTTGCTCCGTTCACAAAACATATTGAAAAAGTACACCGAGTTGATCAGATACCAGGAGCAGTAAATAGAGCCTTCAACGCATTACGATCAGAGCGTCCAGGGCCTGTTTTAATTGAACTTGCTACGGACGCATTACAAGCAGAAACTGATTTACCTATACCACAGCGTAACAATGGTGTTCAGACGATGGCGAGTCAGAAAGATATTGACGCTGCGGTTCAGTTAATCAAGAAATCAGAACGTCCTCTAATTGTATCAGGCAGCGGTATCAATCATAATCGTGCTATTAAAGAAATACTGGAATTTGCACGGTTACTTAATGCACCTATTGCTATAACAGGTATGGGAAAAGGGACTGTACCTGAAGATAACCCTTTCTCTATTGGACTATTCCGTGATGGTGTTGCACAAACAGCACTTAAAGCATCTGACCTACTAATTGCTATTGGCACCCGCTTCACTTATCGTGATACGGGGAATTGGGCACTGAAAATACCACAGCCACTCATACATATTGAAGCGGATGTAAGTGAAATTCATAAGGAATATCCTGCAACTGTAGGTATCGGTGCGAATCCAAAATTGGTGCTTCAGCAGTTAAATGCAGCACTCAGTGCTGAGAAACTCACATGTGGCTGGGGTGAGGAATTGAAACGCCTTCATAATCAATTTACATCAATTGAACCCCCACGTTTGCTCAAGGAGATGCGTGATGTAATGCCACGTGATGCAATACTATCTGTTGATGTCAACATCACTGGTTATGGTGCGTTGTCACATTTTCCTACATACGCATCAGGTAGTTATATCTTTTCAGGAATATCAGTCGCAATGGGAATTGGCTTGACAGCTGCAATCGGCGCACAAGTTGCTTTCCCCAACCGAAAAGTTGTTGCTTTATGTGGGGATGGTGGATTCCTGATGACAAGTCCTGACCTCGCTACAGCAGTGATGTATAACCTACCTGTTGTGACACTTGTTATGAACGATAATCAATACACCTCAATTGAAAGAGGACAATTAAGACGATTCGGCAAACGTATAGGCGTAGAATTGGTAAACCCGGATTTCGTGAAATTCGCAGAATCGTTTGGAGCAGTTGGATTGCATGTTGAAAATTTACAAGACTTTAGACCGACGCTTGAAAAAGCACTCGCTTTGGATAAACCAGTCGTTGTTGAAGTAAAGAAATAGAATCAATCTGGAAACAGAACGACAAAGGGATCTTACCGTTCGTGAGTTTGAACGACAATGTACAGCCTATCTCATAAATCGTAGGAGGGGTTTCTAACCCCGATTTACCGCACACGCGATTCGGTGAACTCGGACAAATTGCATTTATGAGATACGCCATAGTAACTATACCATTTCTAATTGATAATGTCTCTCTTTTGCGGCATAAACTGCCAGTTTGGGTTTCCGTTCTCCGTTTCATTTCTAACAGCCGATAATGAGAGAAAATTTAATAAAAATGGTATTATACCAATTCTAATAAATATTGTCTCATTAAGGAATTCCACTGTTATTGCTGGTTGGGGTGACTCTTTTCGGTAGGAGCGACCTCCAAATCAACGGTATGAATGCCTTTTGGCATTCCCCGGGTCGCGACCGGGAGGTCGCTCCTACCATATCTCTACAGGTAATGAGACATTATCAATTAGAAATGGTATTATATTAATTATGGAATCATTTTATAGTAATCTCAATCTTCTGATTGGGGAGTTAGGAGAAAAATATGCGAAAAAAGATAGGAGTTTTAACAGGGGGTGGCGATACAAGCGCGCTTAATGCTACCCTCAAAGGGATTGCGTTGAAAGCCGAAGAACTCGGGTTTGAACTCATCGGATTTATGGAAGGATGGAGAGGTGTGTTAAAAGGCGGACGCTATTTCACACTTACACCCGATCTGATTGACGAAAATCATGGGGGTACGATACTAAAAAGTTCACGCACTAACCTTATCGCAATGGGGAAGTTAGATGAAGCAATTGACAATCTGAAGAAGTTAAACATTAGCGGACTTATTCCAATCGGAGGAGATGATACGCTAACAGTGGGCACCGCACTATCGGAGCAATTTACAACAGTTTTCGTCACAAAGACAATTGATAACGATGTCGGTATGAACCCACCTGAAGGGGATTCCGTAGATTATTCCAAGATGGTGAACTACTTCTGTCCCGGTTTTCCATCCGCTGCAAGTCGTGTCATCAATGCTGTCAGAGATTTACGTACAACCACCTACTCACACGACCGAGTCATTGTCGTAGAAGCTATGGGTAGAGATGCTGGCTGGCTAACGCTATCTGCTGCATACGGGCTAGCAGACCTCATCGTCGTACCAGAAGTGCCATACCAACCGGATAGATTGGCAGAAGCAATCTGGGAAAAACATACGCAACAAGGAAATGTCATTGTCGTTGTCTCCGAAGGAATTAGAAATGATGCAGGGGAACTGATGATCACATCCCAAGCAGAACTTGACGCATTTGGACATACCAAACCTGGCGGGTGTTCAGAAATCATCGTAGAAGCCATGAAAAAACGACTAACGGATATACCCAATTCCGCATTCCGGGCGTTGATATTGGGTTATATGCAGAGATGCGGAAGTCCAACACCGTTGGATAGAGACAACGCAATCAAGGCAGGGTCCCTTGCTGTACGATCACTTGCAGATGGCATGGTAAACGGTGTTGCAACTATCACACGCACAGACGTTGGCATCGAACCTATTATGTTGCCTTTAGAACAGGTATTAAAACGCGATGAAACCGGGCACGTAATTCGCCGCAGTCTTGACCCACGATTTTATGATGAAGACAACTACCATCTGTCGGCTGAAGGAGCTGGTTATTTCCGTCCCCTATTCGGCGACCTACCCCGTAGACGACGAACATTAGAAGAACGTGGACTTGATATTGGTACAATCTAATCATTAATCCCTTATGAAGATTAATTTATTAATTGGGTAATCCTAATTTTATCCTTAATTGCCAATTTGAAGCAATAGACAATAGACCTATCCTGGGTTGTTACGTCCTCTGTTGTCTGAACCAGGATTTTCAGGATTTATAGATTTTCAGGATTTTCCTCAACAGGTTTTATTCCCAAAGTTAACATCAAAGTGTATCAAAAATCCTTGATGAGGTCATCTTGGAAATCTATAAATCCTGAAAATCCTGGTTCAGACAACAGCAAAAACTTTACCCCCCAATGCAAAATTTGATTTGCAGAAAAAACACTTTTATAGTATCATTTAAAAGGACACATTTATCAAACATAAGGACTGCATCTGAAATATATTATGCAGTGCCTTGCATTCTATTCTATTAGACACATAAGGAGCAAAAAGTATGAGCAATGAAGCTTTAGGAATGGTTGAAACACGCGGATTGGTCGGGGCAGTCGAAGCTGCCGATACGATGGTCAAAGCCGCCAACGTCAAATTAATCGGAAAAGAACAGGTCGGCGGTGGTTTCGTAACCGTCATGGTACGCGGTGATGTTGGTGCAGTACAAGCTGCTACAGACGCTGGGGCAGAAGCCGCAAAAACTGTCGGTGAACTGGTTTCCGTGCATGTCATCCCACGCCCACATTCCGATGTTGAATCTATTCTTGCCGGAAAAACGGCAGCCGCTGATGACGATTCGGATGCGTAAAAACCATTTTTGGTGTTGGACTTGGCGCGATATAAAGGTCGCGCCTACGGGGAACGGGCAAGCAATATATCATTACGAAAGCGCGTCAACCGTTTTGCCTAAATTTTCATAAAACTGATATTTCTCAAAATCTCAATTTCCTTGAGAAACGTACTAAAATAAAGGAAATTTAGGAATGGGTTACATATATGGAATCTTTCACAGCGGTTATTGATGGAGATATTTTTAAGACTGAAAATAGAACGGTCAGATTTATAGATGTCTATACTCCAGAACTTAACACAGATATAAGAAGTCTTGCCAAAAGAGAAAAAAATCTCTGTTAGTTTAGCCAAAGTAGCAATTAGAGGGTTTATACTACATCAAAATTCAATTTTACAAAAAACAAAAGTCTGAAAATTTTACGGCTGAAACACAAAGTGCTGCCACTGCCTTAAGCAACTACTAAAGAAACGAGTTGTGCTAAATAACTATCTATAGAACTTTATTTCACAAAAGAAGATGTTGTGAAAATTATTATCATATATTTATAAGTTCTTCAGTCCCGTAGGGACGATATGTTTATAGAAAAACGTAGCACACACCTCTTCAGTCCCGTAGGGACGATATGTGTATAGGATTAATGCAAATATATGTGAAAATTTGCCAAACAAGATGTTAACTGGCACAAGTCGTTAAAGAAGGAAAGCGTTAGCTGAGTTTTGGGAGATATAACTATAAGTAGGTGGCAAATTCGCAACAAGGAAAAGATTTTATGATAAATAAAAAGTATATAGATGCTGTAGCATCAAGGCTGAAAGACTTATCACCGGATCTATACGATGGCGATTATAGCGATAGATATCACCCGCCTGCGGTTAAGGTAATTAATAGTGTTATATCACAGGCACTCAGATATAAGACCCAAGTATATCCGCGACTGGTAGATTTTAGGAGAAACCGTCCAGATGTAAAGTCTGTTAGGCAATTAGCAGATTTGATGGCATCTTACACAACATCCCTTGAGTTTCTTACAAAAGAAGTGAACTTGAGAAATCAAGGAAAGGCAGGTGCTATTGATGGTCTTGTGACATATTTTTGCGGTCTTATTGAAGCATCACCTACAGTCCCTGAAGAAAAAACGCTGAAGCAATGGGCGATTACAGCAGAACCTGCCGGTTCCGAGGTGCTGAATACCAAAGGTGTTGGGATCGCAACTTTTCAGTGGCTGCGAATGCTTTTCGGTGCGGATACCTCAAAACCTGATGTGCATGTCATGAAATTCATATATGAAACCACAGGCCAAAGATTCTCAGAAGACGAGTGCATCCTTCTTATAGAAGGTGTTGCTGCGAAATTAGAGGTGTCGGAACGAGTTGTTGACGGTGCAATATGGTATTTTATGGCATCAAGTTAGAGAACCGTCCGGTTTGCACCAGATGTTGCTGTTGCGTTTCCAACGGACACAAGTGTTAACCAAGCTTTACGATCCCTTATTGGAAGTCAGAAGAAATGATAGAAGTGATATGAAATCTTCAAATAGGAAGCAATACAGTGGAACATTTTGACAAAGCTGAAGTGCAAGAAATTGGACTGGACGACATAATACAGACAGATTTACAGCAGTTTCAGCACATGCCTACTTGATATATATTGGAGGGCTGAATGCCACAAATTGATGAGAAACAGATCGAACAAATTGTTTCGCAAGTCTTGACAACATTGGAAAAAGATGGAAACGTTGCAGTACCCCTTGCAACAACGGGGGCAACTTCTTCGCGATCAGGTGTTTTCACTTCCGTCGAGGAGGCAATTAGTGCAGCAAAAACAGCACAAGCAGCACTCACAAAACTCGGATTTGCCAAAAGACGTGAACTTATTGATGCAATAAAAAAGGTCTCGCTTGAGAACGCTAAACCCCTTGCAGAGATGGCTGTTCAAGAAACAAAAATGGGCAATGCGGAACACAAGGTGATGAAGAATGAAGGTGCTGTCAACTTGTCACCTGGCATGGAAGACCTTATCTCGGAATCAATGTCCGGTGACGATGGTACGCTGTTGATTGAATATGTTCCGTTTGGTCTTATAAATTCTATTACTCCCACCACTAATCCCACTTCAACAGTGATAAACCATGCAATTATTATGATTTCCGCTGGCAATGCCGTCGTGTTTAGTCCGCACCCGAATGCACGTGAATGCACGGAAGAAACCATGCATGTCATCAACGAAGGCATTGTGAAGGCAGGAGGCCCCCCCAACTTGCTTACCTCCGTTGAAAACGCTTCACTCCGTACAGCAAAACAGATTATGGAACACCCCGACATCGCGATGCTTGTCGCGACTGGTGGTGCAAGCGTTGTGAAAGCAGCATTGACAAGTGGTAAGAAGGCAATCGCCGCGGGCCCGGGCAACCCACCTGCTATAATAGACGAAACTGCTGATATTCCAAAAGCCGCAAGGCACGTTATTGCAGGAACAAGTTTTGACAACAACCTACTTTGTATCGGTGAAAAGGCACTTTTTGTCGTTGAATCTGTCGTTAACGATACTATCCGTGAATTGACACAAAACGGTGGACATCTTCTCAGTGCCAGTCAACGCGAAGCACTTGAGACTGTCGTCACCCAGAATGGAGAGGCAAACAAGGAATACATCGGTAAAGATGCGAAAACTATCTTAGAAGCAGCTGGGATTTCAGCACCCGCACAGACGGTCGCTATTGTCGTGGAAGTTCCCGCGGATCATGGCTTTGTAATAAACGAATATCTTATGCCGATATTGCCAGTCGCGCGTGTGCGTGATTTTGATGAAGCGGTCAAGGGTGCTGTCGCCGCAGACGGTGGCCGTGGACACACCGCAATGCTACACACGAATAACACCGCACGCATCACGCAATACAACAAGGCGATGAACTGTTCCGTTGTCGTCGTGAATGCACCTTCTTATGCAAGTTGTGGACTGGAAGGTGAAGGCTTCTTAGCAATGACTATCGCCGGCCCGACTGGCGAAGGATACACCCGCCCCCGAACCTTTACACGCCAAAGAAGACTCACCATCGCTAACAACCTTTCTGCACACACATTGTGACGGAAATAGGTTTTTCACGACCAGTTTGTGTCGTTTCAAATAGGATATTAGGATTACATTGGCGGAGTTGCTCCGCCTTTTTTTCATGTAACACCGTTTCTGAAAAAACCTCTCTTATATAGAATATGTATATAGCTAAATCACACCCATTCACCACCATAAGCATTCAATTGTCGGGTTTTGCGGATCTGGGTTCAGAATCGCGGAAAGCGCGGATTTCACGGAATACACGGAAAAGACACCCACAATAAAACGACTTGATAAGGATAATGAAGGGTTATTCTTAGCAAAAAATCATGAAGCAACAATCTTCTCCGCGCATTCCGTGATTCTGACAAAAAGGGTGATATATACTTTACACACCCCTTGCAATAAAACACCAAATCAGATAAACTAATGGCATATACAAATCACACACTTAGGTCAGGAAAACATGCAAGCACAAAATAGTATAGTTCCAGAAAAAGATACGCAAGACCCCTTACCGCCTTTACAACCCTTGAGTTTCACAGAAATATTAGATGGAATGTTCTCACTCTATCGGAAACACTTCCGCCTATTTTTCATGATCGCCACCGTTTATTTTGCCATATCCTACGGGTTTGACGTTATAAGAAATTGGGTTTCTGTAACTTTAGCAAATGAATATCTGGGTTCACAAGACTTTCTGAATATGATGAATATGGTGTTTGTGACGTTGTTAGGACTTTTTATCACAGGTACTTTATTATATGCGACTGCACATGTGTTTTTAGGTAAGAATATATCCGCAACCGCAGCCGTGCAACAATCGTTGCGTCGTTATTTAACACTCCTCGGTGCATTTTTTATATATGGTTTGGTTTGCGGCGGTCTGTCGCTTACAATCATAGGTATTCCATTTGGGATCTACTTTTTAGTTCGTTGGAGCTTGTATACGCAGCCAATTCTGTTAGAGGAATCATCGGCATTGATTTCATTGCGGCGGAGTTCTGAATTAGTCAAGGGAAGTTGGGCGCGTGTGTTTGGTATAACCCTCGCCATTTTCCTGATCTATTTTATAATATACATTATTCTCATAATTTCAGTTTCCATTATATTCTTTTTAATTCCAGGAACCGACGCGTTTTTTGATACTGCTTCAACCCTTGAAACTATTCTTTTCATGATTGAACCTACGCCGCACGTAATCGGATGGGGAATATATCTGTTTTGGTCATTTATTACCACAAGCATTGAGGCGTTAGCAATGCCGATCCTATCAATCGGTTACACACTTCTATACTTTGACATGCGAATTCGTAAAGAAGCTTACGATCTTGAAATGCAAGCTACAACCCCCGTTGACCAAATGCAAAATCTCCAATAAGAAGCATGAACACAATAAAAACCTGCATGAGTTCCTTTATCTTCATGACAATAGTTAGTCTCACTTTGCAAACAGTATTAGCATCAGAAGTCCAAGTATTTCGTGATGAATTGGAGAGGAACCAATCGGAAGCCAAAATATCATATAGAGAATATCAAACCGAATTAGATAAACTGCTAAACCCCAAACCTGTAAGACATATTCAACTAAAATACATACTATTCCCTCTGGGAGTTATAGCAATTACCATCATACTTATCTACTTTATTAGACAGATACGGTTGAACATAATCAGTGAGGTACATGATAAGGAAGCCGAAATTGTAGACGAACAGGTAACGACAGCGAAGGCAGCACTGGCAAACGCAGATACTGCTGAGGTTTCAAATGACTTCCGCGAAGCACTCCGTTATCTCTATCTATCCGCAATTTTAAACCTGCAAGAACGCGGAATCCTTCCTTATGACAAAAGCATGACAAATCGCGAATATCTACAGCACGCACAAGTAGATAATAACCTTCAGGAAACACTCGGATCAGCAGTAACTGTCTTTGATGATGTATGGTACGGACACAAATCATGTGATGCTGATACTATCGCAAACTATAGAGATCTATTGCAAAAGATTCACGTAAAAGGTTGATATTTCAAAATTTCTTATATTTACGATGAAGCTTTGAAAGACAAGAACAATGCTGCAAATTCACAGATTATCTTTTTCTTTCTATATCTTTTTGATACTCTTATGTGCCCTTTATTCGTGTGATTCTTATGTTGAAGGGAGCGTCTTATACAACATCATGCGCAAATTAAAATTTCGGGTGACGCTAATTTCTGAACAAATTCCTTCTCGATTGAAGAACTATGATGTGCTATTCCTTCAGGAACTTACTAAACTACCAACTGAAAATGAAATTAAGGATATACAGAACTTCGTTAAGAAAGGTGGCAGTCTAATTGTTAGTGGCGGATATCATAAAATGATGGAAATATTTGCCGATGTTTACGGATTAAAATTGAAGAGCCTATCAAATAGATTGGATGATGCATATAGAAATGAAGATGAACCGTTTTTCCCTTTAAACGCCGTCAACAGAATACAGCCACGTGCATATTTTACACTTCAAAACAATCAACGAGATATGGCGAACCTATACGGTGCAGGAAATCAAGCTGTCGTGGCAACTCTAAAAGATGGGGATGGACGAGTATATCTCACAACATCAGACTATCTATTTAATGAAAACGGATTAAGACATAATGAAAACGCGAGACTGTTTTACAACATAATGTCTACATTCCCCACCAGAGCACGCATCGGACTGGCAGAAGGAAATTATTACACAATAAATAAAAATCGGGACAATACCTTTATAAGCTTTGTCTTCAAAACTTCTTGGGGGTTAGCTGCAGTTTATATTTGTCTGATCCTGTTCGTTTTCATGACACTTAGAGGCAGAAGATTCGGAGAACCATTGAATATCAGAGAAAAGAATAGACGATTGAGCTCAGAATATGTCCATGCAATGACAGCTTTATATCAGAAGGGGAACACACGCAAGGATATTTTACGACACATACAAGAAAAATTCAGATCCGACTTAGGGAGACGTTGGCGTGTCAACCCAAATTTGGATACGTCTGCGTTTATGGAAGAATTGACGCTGCGCGGCCTCGTTGATAAAGACACAGAACTTACAAACCTTATAAGAGACTTAGAACCAGTCGGGGATATATCTGAAACCCAACTAATTGAAATCGCAAAACGCGTTGAAACATACCGCGCGAATACTAACATGCGTTGAAAAGTAGTCGGTTGTGTACCAGAATCAACTTCTATGTCTGAACCAGGATTTTCAGATTTTGAGGATTTACCTCAACATGTTCATTCCCAAAGTTGACATCAAAGCGCATCAATAATCCTTGATGAGGTAATCCTGGTAATCCGATAATCCTGCAAATCCTGGTTCAGACAAAGAATAAGTATAATACACAACTAATCTATGGTGAATTATTGAAATAATTATACACATCTTCTGTAGGAGCGACCTTTGGTCGCGACCGTGCGGGCTCTTCTGTAGGAACGGACCCCGGTCGCGACCAAAGGTCGCTCCTACAACTCAAAATATAGAATTAATTGTATAATCTACCATAAATGGGTTATTAAAAAATTATGGAAAACTTAGTACAAACAGTTTTTGAAAGAATAAAACAAGAAGCACAAAAAGTTATCGTCGGCCAAACAGAAATCTTTGAACTCGTTGTCGTCAGCCTATTTTCAGGAGGACATGTCCTATTAGAAGGTGTTCCAGGCACTGCCAAAACCCTAATCGCTAAGACATTAGCCATGATTGTTTCAGGTAAGTTTAGCCGTATTCAATTCACACCAGACCTCATGCCATCTGATATTGTCGGAACAAGCGTCTATGACTTGGCAACAAATCAGTTCAACTTGAAGCACGGTCCCGTTTTTACAAATGTACTGCTTGCTGATGAAATCAACCGTTCACCAGCAAAAACACAATCCGCACTCCTGGAATGTATGGAGGAACAGCAAGTTAGCATTGACGGCATCCGCCATCAACTCACACTACCATTCATTGTATTAGCCACACAAAATCCTGTCGAATATGAGGGAACATATCCACTTCCAGAAGCACAACTAGACAGATTTATGTTCAAACTCCTTATAGATTATCCGGGGACAGATGTAGAAACGCAAATCCTAATGAATTACCACAAAGGATTTAATGCAACGCGTTTAGACGAGGTCGGCATTGAAAACGTAATTAACAGCGAAGCCCTTTCCCAGTGTCAAGAAGTCATCCGGTCAATTACGGTAGAGGAATCAATCCTAAACTACATTGTCAGATTAGCAGATGCATCACGCACATCTCACGAATTGGTATTAGGCGGAAGTCCACGCGCATCAATTGCATTGTTATTAACAAGCAAAACCTATGCTGCGGTACAAGGACGAGATTATATCATACCTGATGATGTGAAATACTTAGCACCCCACGTCTATCGCCATCGTATCTTATTAAAACCTGAAGCAGAAATAGAAGGTTTGACCGCAGACGATGTGATTGATAGACTACTTGCGGAAATAGAAATACCAAGATAAAACAAAAATGCATATCAGCAAACGATTCCTTCTTTTTCTCTTACCTATTTCCATTACAATTGCACTCTACACTATCTTACCAAGTCTGTTATATGTTGGTGGTGCTTATCTGTTGCTGCTAATTGTCGTCGGTATCATTGATTATGTAACAAACCCATCGATGAAAAGTGTTCAAGTCAGCAGAATAATGAATAATAAATTTTCATTAGGCGTAAAAAACCTTGTGACATTACGCATAACAAACCATACACCCTACCAATTAAAATTACGTGTGAAGGACGATTATCCATCTGAATTTCTGTATAATGATGTTATACATGACTTACAAGTTCCAAGTTCACAACATGAGAATATATTTTACCACTTAACACCATTACGGAGAGGTATTTATCATTTTAGAGATATACATGTTCGGTGTTGGGGAGTCTTAGGTTTAGTTGTAAGACAATATAAATTTCCTGCTCAAACAGAGATAAAGGTATATCCGAACCTGCAAGCAGTGCATCAGTACGAACTTTTGGTGAAACGAGGCATGCTGCATCGTTTAGGAATTAAGAATTCACGTCTATTCGGAGAAGGCACAGAAATGGAAAGATTACGGGAATATCTACCCGATGACGACTTTCGACGGATTGATTGGAAAGCAACTGCACGACACCAAAAACCAATTGTCAGAGAATTTGAAACGGAAAGAAGCCAAGATGTTGTAATAATGTTAGATACAGCACGACTAATGGCATCTCCTATCCTTTTAGATTCATCCAATACAATAGATACAGTTACCGTATCACAAAAAACCATGCAAAAATTAGATTACGCCATCAACACAACACTTATGGCAGCTTACGTTTCAATGTTGAAAGGAGATAAGGTTGGTATGATAGCATTTTCAGATACCGTTCATCAACACCTATCACCAAAACCCGGAAAAAAGCAGTTCCTTACAATGTTAGAAACGATATTCGCACTGCAGGTTCATCCCGTAGAACCTGACTTTGAAGCAGCCTTCTCATATCTCGCCTCAAAACAACAAAAAAGAGCACTCATTATACTCTTTACAGACATACTTGACAAAGATTCTGCTGAAGGCATAGCAACTTATGTCTCACAATATTCCAAACATCACCTTGTGATCTGTGTTACTTTGACAGACTCAGGAATCGTCGAATTAACTGAACAGAATATTTCCAATTCTAAGTCTGTCTATCAAAAAGCAATTGCAGAACGAATGTTGCAAGAAAAACACACAACCTTAGAAATCCTGCGCCGCCGAGGCGTTATTACCATTGATGTTCCAGCACATCAACTGACTATGTCTGTCGTGAATAAATACTTAGAACTCAAAGCAAAATCAAAAATATAGCAGCTTCAGAAAAATTATAAATAAATGCAAATCATTCTTGATGAGATCTCATGCCAAAAAGGTAGGTAAAAAGCAAAATACCAGTCAACATCCCAAAACCTATTTTGACTCCATTTGCTAACGTAGAGGGTGATATAAATCCTTCAATGATTCCAGCTATGACAAGTAGAATAACACACCCACCGAGTAACTTAATCGCAGTTTTCGCAGCATTTACTAATGTTCTCTTTCGAGTCAATGTTGTTGAGGAAATGAGTGAATACCCTAATTTCATACCCGCACCACCAGATATATAAATTGTCGTCAATTCTATGTAACCATGTGGAGACATAAATGACCACAGTTCTAAGGCAACCCCATTTACATGACACAATCCTGCAATGGCACCAATAAGTAGACCATTATACACCAAAATATAGACACTCCCGAACATAAACATAATACCCCCCGCAAAAGCGAGGAACGCAACGCGTATATTGTTCGTCATCACAAAAGACGCAAAAAGATTTCTGTTTGCAGCAGAGGTCGTGTTCCATCTCCCTCCCCCCAACTCCTCAATATGCGATACGACTTCATCAGGGACAAGATTTACAGCAAATTCGGGGGTTCTCAACGCACTTATGTATGCACCTGCAAATGCAACTGCAAACATCAGAAACGCAGCACCAATAAAATAAAAATTCTCGCGGAATATGGCGGGAAAACCGAAACGTAGAAACGCCAAAAATGAACCACGTTTCAAAGGAGAGGTTTGGTATATCGTGGAGTGTGCCCTGGATGCCAAATCATTCAAGTATCTGACACAGGAATCCTGTGGAAAATCACGACGCGCTACTGCTAAATCAGAGGTAATACGATTATACAAATACCCCAGTCTATTGAGATCCTTAGCATTCGCATGTCGAGATTTTTTCAGCAACTCCTCTAATTCATTCCAGCTCTGTCTTTTTTTCTCAATAAATTCGGAAGACATATAATGTTATCAATACTATTTGTGCACCAACACCAGCGAAGCACACAATCAAAAAATCAGATCCTATAATAAAAATTTCTTCTTCGTACAGCGTTTAAATAGGTTATCATATAGATTAGACAAGTGTCAAGTAATACAAAACCCCCTCCTCCCCAAATACCCCTGAATACGCAGAAAAAACCGCTACCACAAGATTCATTGCTAAGAATAAACCTTATCCTAATCAAGACGGTTTATCGCACCAATCTTTTCCGTGAATTCCACAATTCAGAACACAAACACCCAAATTTTGATATGAATATATATCAAAATTTGGTATTATGACACAAGTTAGATGCAAACGAAGATAGTATTATTGACAGATCCCAACCTAAAGGATTGGACGCGATAGGAACAACATTAGAATGAATGACCACCTATCAGTAGAAACCCCAGAACAGATCAACATCAATTATCAGATAGCAGGAATCGGTTCTCGGTTTTTCGCTGCCCTTCTTGATACACTATTACTTGGTCTCATTGTTATCATTGGGGCTTACGTGAATGAAAACTTTATTGAAGAACTTGGGGACTTTTTCGGCAATTGGTTGGGGGCGATCGGTGGAATTGTGATCTTTGCCATATTCTGGGGGTACTTTATGGTCTTTGAGCTGACAACAAATGGACAATCACCCGGAAAACTCGCACTCGGATTGCGGGTGATAAAGGAGGGAGGGTACCCTATTAATTTCGCAGACTCAGCCATCCGAAACCTCATGCGGATTGTGGATTTTTTGCCCTTTTGCTATGGAGCAGGATTATTGGTGATGTTGTTAAATCAAAATTGGCAACGACTGGGGGATTTGGCTGCGGGAACACTCGTCGTAAGAACAACTCAGACTAAGCTGAGAAACATGAGATCTAATGAAAGTCAGAACACCTTACCTAATAGCATTGCAACCCAAGAGATGATTTACGCAGCTTGGATAAAGCCGATGCTCGTGACAGAACATGAATGGAATCTGATCCTTGATTATTTCCACCGTCATGCAGAACTTACCGCAATACGCCAATTGGAACTTTCTCGAACTATTGGTAAACCCATCGCAGAAAAGATGGAAGGTAAAGGTTCAATCAACTACCACAAATTTTTGATGGAAGTATATACATTGAAGACATCCGAACACGCTAAGGTTGTTGAAGTAAGTACAAAAAAAGAAAAACTATAGCCAATGTACAGATGACGCGGCAAAAATACCCGCAATAGGTATCATCTTGCAAAATGTCACGTTTAATATTGCATAAATATTAATACCATTTCTAATGGATAATGTCTCTTTTCTGTAGCATAAACTGCCAGTTTGTACCGTTACCCGTCTTCATCATAGGTCGGGCATATTCTTTGCGATAAATGTTCATGCAGGTGTCTTTTCCGTGTTTTCCGCGTCCTCCGTGCCTTCCGCGATTCCACACGCATTCTGCGTCCTCCACGCCTTACAACCAATAGGTAAATTGTAGAAATGTAAACTCCTTTTCAAACTTCACCATAAATGCAATATTAATTTCTTGAAACAGTATCATCTTACAAAATGTCACGTTTAATATTGCATAAATATTAACAAAGAAGATGAGAAGTACTGAAAGAAAATGACTATTAACATCCACGAACTTAGAGATTTGATACGCTACCATGAGCGTAAATACTATATTGATGACCAACCCGAAATTCCTGACGCAGAATTTGATAAACTCATGCGTCAACTTGAAAAACTTGAAAAAGCATCGTCAGAAAATATACCGTCAGACTCTCCGACACAGCGAGTCGGTGGTGGCGTTGCTTTAGGTTCTCGAATACCGCACCGCAGCCCTATGCTCAGTCTTGATAACACTTTCGGTAAAAACGAACTACTGGATTTTGGTGTGCGTGTCAAGAAATTGTTGGAAGACGCACCCGTTGAATATGTGACAGAGTTAAAGATAGATGGGTTAGGTGTTTCATTACTTTATGAAGATGGCGTTTTCATTCGCGGCCTGACGCGCGGTGATGGTGAATTCGGTGAAAATGTCTCCGGAAATTTGCGGACAATTCGCGCTATTCCCTTGCGTCTCACCTCAACTGAAGATGATCCTGTGCCACCTGTATTAGAAGTGCGCGGGGAGGTATTCATTCCGAAACATCGACTTGGTGAGATCAACACACAACGGGAAGCAGAAGGTGAATCCCCTTTTGCGAATCCAAGGAATGCCGCTGCGGGTTCTGTGCGTACTTTGGACTCCACGATTACTGCAAAACGCCCTTTAGATATATTCATCTATTCACTCAATTACGTCGAAGGACTTGACGTTACAACCCATACCGAAGCACTTGAGAAGTTAAAGCAATTTGGATTCAAATGCAATCCGAACACTGAACTTCACAATACCCTTGAGGATGTTATCATCTATTATAACCAATGGGTCGAAAAGCGCGAGGCAATTCCTTATGAAGTTGATGGCATTGTCGTGAAGGTCAACGATTTTACGCAGCAAAACGAACTCGGTTCCACTGCAAAAAGTCCACGCTGGGCAACCTCATACAAGTTCCCTGCACATCAGACTATGACTAAGATAGAAAAGATAGAGGTACAGGTTGGACGCACAGGAGTTTTGACACCAGTCGCAATATTGGAACCGGTAAAACTTGCTGGTGCTACAATAACACATGCAACCCTACATAATGAGCAGGAAATACTCAACAAAGATGTTCGCATTGGGGATACAATTATTCTTGAACGCGCAGGCGATGTCATACCGAAAATCATTGACGTGTTGAAAGAGAAACGAAAAGGGAATGAGGTCGCTTTTCAGTTTCCCGACCTCTGTCCAACGTGCAACACCCCTGTACAACGTTCTGATGCAGAAGTTGCGGTTCGATGTGTGAATGCGGGATGTTCAGCGCAATTGAAACGACGAATCGCACACTTTGCTTCGCGCAATGCCCTTGAAATTGAGGGACTCGGGCCTGCAACAGTCAATCAATTAGTTAATAATCATCTCGTTCAGGATGTTGCCGACCTTTACACGTTGAAGGTGGAAGAGGTTCGCAAATTAGAACGAATGGGACCAGGATTGACACACAATCTTTTCCATCAAATTGAGCATAGCAAGCAGGCATCTGCAGCACGGGTTTTAGTCGGTTTGAGTATTTTCCATGTAGGCGAGATCGTCGCAGAACAATTAATTGACCACTTCTTATCTATAGAAGGTTTGAGCCAAGCCGAAGCAGAGACGATTGCAGCCATTCCGGGCATCGGCCCACAAATAGCAGAAAGCGTCTCGTCTTTCTTCAAACAAAACCGTCCATTGATTGAGAAATTGAAAGATGCAGGTTTGCGGTGTTTTACTGAGGAAGTTGTCAAAAAACCGAAGATTTTAGATAATACATTTTTCAGTGATAAAACGTTTGTGATTACAGGCAACCTGACAGAGATGACGCGCACAGAAGCATCCACACAGATAAAAACACGCGGTGGAAAAGTCACCTCCAGTGTAACTGGCAAGACCGATTTCCTCATCGCAGGTGAAGGGGCAGGCTCCAAATATAACAAAGCCGTCGAACTCGGGGTGCCAATTTTGACTCCAGAAGCATTTTTTGAACATCTGCGAGAAAGCCCATGATATTAACCAATTGCAAATTGCGGAAATTGCGCGTAATGAATCTATCTACAATTAGTTTTTGATTTATGGCACAATATAGTCAAGCATATAATTACTTGGACATTTCTGTAGCACAACCTGTATGAAGATTAACTTATTCTTTCGGTAATTCTAATTTTCCCCAAACTCGGTAGGCGGGGAATGCCTAAATGGCATTCATACCGTTGATTTGCGGTTTCCTAACCGCACCGATCATCGCTAAGATATTACCGAATTATTTAGTTAATCTTCATTTAGGTTGTGCAGAAACGGAACACACCTAGTCCGTTAGGTTTGCTAAACGTATAGATCAAAATGGGCAGATAATTCTATAAAATCTACTATAACGATCAGAACATTAGAAAAGGGACACACATGAACAAGGACCTTCTACAACTATTAGAAGATTATGCTACAAAAGAACATACCAAGATTAGCAGCAGTCTGATAGGAAAATCCAAAGATAATCTGATCTCAATACTCCTGGACCTTCTTACGATCTATTTCAACGATTTGAATTCATCAACATGTTAGTCGGGAGGCTACAGCATAATGAACATAACAGACCAGCGCATTCTTAATGACAGCATGTTGAAGAATAAGCAGATTACCAAGGACATAATTGGAGAAGGTAAACTCATTGAAGGCAATACCCTTGACGTTCTGAGTAAGATAAATGATGATGTCGTCAATGTTGGCGTTACATCACCTCCATATAACAAACAGGAAAAACATAAGGGGTGGCTTGTTAAGAATGTGGTATATGATGTCTACAGAGATACAATGCCTGAGCCTGAGTATCAGCAAAACCAAGTGGATGTGTTAGATGAGATTTTCCGCATCCTGCTCCATTTCCGCTGTGGTTACCTGCCTGTGTAATTATATCTATCTTGGAAGCAGACACACCAGGAGTTGTGTTGGATCCCTATATCGGCAGTGGTACAACTGCCGTTGCAGCCAAACTTTTAGGTCATAAATATATCGGAATTGACAGAAGCGATGCCTATATGGAAATGGCAAGTACCAGATTAGATAATGCTCCAAGTGAAATGTCTAAAATCCGAGAAGAACAAGGGTTGCATTTTGTCAAAGGAACATTCAAAGACCGCAAAACTCAGGGTAAACATGTGGGTAAATACCGCACTAAAGACGACGACATAGAAATAATACAACCTTCCCTGCTTGAGAGATAGCTATTTATATGTTATCGTGAATTATTGGGTTTTCAAAATCCACCTACAAACATATTATTCGCTAAATTGACGCATATTTTGCAGGAGGAGGTCATCCCGGGGAATTCCTAAATGGCATTCATACCGTTGATTTCTTGATTTGGTAATCCTGAAAATCCTGGTTCAGACCAGTAACCAAAACTTTACACACCCTTAGATGGAATAAATCATTCGACTTGCCTCTTCAAATTCAGGCTCAAGAGGGTCCGTAGATAGGTATAGTTTCTGATAGGGTTCATACAGTTGGATATAACTCCAATTCACACCACAAAGCACTTTACCAGTGTTAACAAGCTTGATAAACCTACCCCGGAACTTTGCGCGTGTCTGTTGCGGCGGAGAATGCATCGCTTGTCGAATCTGTGAGTCATCTAATATCCGCTCTGTTAACCCACGTTTTTCTGCTTTGTAGTAGATACTGGCATCTTGGCGAATGTTATGATATTCTAAATCTAACCGTCTGACTTCAGCGGAATTCCAATCAACGCCACGGCGTTGCACATAAGCCTCAATCCACTTCCGTTTGATAACCCAATCAAGCTCACGTTCCAACTGCATCGGATCATCTTCCAGACATTTCATCACGTATTCCCATCGAGACATTATCTCATCAGTTGTCGGATCAGATTCTTCCTGTTCAAGATACCGTTTTGCACACTCAAAGTATTGCCATTGAAGTTCAATTGCAGTCAAACGTTTACCATTTTCAAGCTCAACTAAACGTTTACAACTAATGTCCTCAGATATTTCATGAATTGCTTGTACAGAATTGCGAAGAGCAAAATGTTCATTGATAAAATGATCCTCAATCATACGTAAGATAATACCTGTTGTTCCCACCTTCAAAAAAGTAGAAAATTCGGACATATTTGAATCGCCGACGATGACATGAAGTCGTCTATATTTTTCTCTATCAGCGTGAGGTTCGTCTCGGGTGTTGATTATCCCGCGTGCGGTTGTTGTCGCGATGGATATTTCTTCGCGGATGTGCTGGGCGCGCTGCGAAATCTCATAGAAACCTTGATCACTACGTTTGATCTTTCCCGCACCTGTAAATATCTGTCGGGTGACAAAAAAAGGAATGAGTTGAGAGGCTAACTGACGAAAACTCACTTTCTCACGTTCCATCAGATAGTTTTCATGACAACCATAAGTATTGCCGACTGAGTCCAAGTTGTTTTTGAAAATAGAGATCTTTCCTCGGAAACCGTCCGCTTTCATACGCCGTTCTGCTGTTGTCGCAAGACGTGTGACGATACGTTCTCCCGCTTTGTCATGAGCAACTAACTCAATGACATCATCACACTCAGGGGTAGCATATTCAGGATGGCACCCAATGTCTTGATAGAACCGCGCCCCGTTTTCAAGAAATACATCAGGATACATCCGCCCAGAAATTATCTCACGAAACAGATACATCACAACGTTCTGAACAGTCAGTTTTTTGCCTCTGTTTTTCTCTGGGGTACAGATGATGCCGTATTCTGTTTCCAACCCGTAAATTCTACGATGCATGGTTATATATCTCTGCTATCTCATCAACTGAGAACCGACGAAATTTACGGCGGCCAATTGTGGAATCGAGACAAGAAACTTCTATAGTCTCTGGTGTAATGTGATACGGTTCCGATTCTTTGGACTCTATAGATTCAAAAATTCTGGCAGCAAGGTGTAAAGCATCTTTTAGCTCCAATCCCTCTACGTATGTCTCATAGAGGGATTCTGTGATAGCCGCTGCCCTACCTCCGATTACAGCAAACTTATCCAGTTCTTCATAAGTACCATCAAATGAAATCTTGTAAATCTGACTGTGGACATCCGGCCTACCATCTACTTCACAAACCAAAAGCTCTATCTCAAGCGGTTTCACATCCCATGCTTGTGCAATAGCACTAATATGTTGTGAGTATATATTTGTCAACCATTTACCTGTAACATCTTCTCGGTAATACGTATATCCCTTTACCTCTGCCTCACGAATACCAGCAACCCGCAGTGCCTCGTATTCAGAAACACGACCCGTAGAAGCAAGGGCAATTCTGTCATATATCTCAGAAATCTTGAATAAAGTTCTACGTGGGTTTTCGGCAACCATCAGAAGTCCATCTTTATAGGCTAAAACGATAACTTCCTTCGCCTGCTCAATACCGCGATCGACAAATACCTTTTTATCTTCCCAAATCTGTCCGGGTGAAACGTAATAAGGTGTTGACATCTATACCTCAATAACATCTAAACTATGGTGATGTTTGAAAATAATTATACACATCTTCTGTAGGAGCGACCCGGGGAATGCCATTGGGCGAATGCGCGCATGGCATTCGCCATGATTCATACCGTTGATTTGCTGGTCGCGACCCGGGAATGCCAAATGGCATTCATATCCGGGGAAGACTATATAGCATTCATACCGTTGATTTCTTGATTTGAAAATCCTGGTTCAGACAAAGAACAAGGATACTACACAACTACTCAAAGAACAAAATATTACACAATTTATTTTTTAATCTTCATTAGGGACGATATGTTTATACCACCAATGCAAATATAGTAAAGTTTAG
The DNA here is from genome assembly GCA_012270795.1 of Candidatus Poribacteria bacterium. Taxonomy (GTDB): domain Bacteria; phylum Poribacteria; class WGA-4E; order WGA-4E; family WGA-3G; genus MSPOR6. The sequence goes on along the minus strand of JAAXHO010000131.1, from coordinate 10,255 downwards.
AATTAACGGGACATCGCCACTCAGTAGGACGAGGAACAAGTCCCTGGTTGGAAAAATTGCGTTAATTCAGTATTATTCACGGGTTTCATTTATAGTTTGTCTGAATTCGTCTTCGTGTTTTGCCTGGAGCGCAGCACGAAATAACACCTCAAGCCGCTGCAAGTCATCTATTGACTCTATGGATGCCTTAAAGTTCTGGGCGGTGGCATCTCCTAATTGAAGCGTTAAAACCTCAAGGATGTGTTTGCGCGTACCTTCTTGGATGCCTTGTTCAATGCCTTCTTGATATCCTTTTTCATGCGCCTGTGGTGCCACGTATTCAGCAATGGGTGGGTGTTGCATGGTTTCCTCCGATATAATATCCAAAATTGTTTGTGAATCATAAACTATATTTCCCAAAATAGCAAGGTTTCCGAGATACGCTCCCTTGTTCGGCACATCAATACTATCAGCAACTTGAACACAACGCCGAAGCCATTGATCAGCATCTATATCCGTTTTGTGTCCCATCAGCGGTGTAAAGGGGACCAACCCTGTAAGTCTCGAATCAAGTATCTGTTGTCCATCAAGATCAATCAGTCGAAAGACTTGATATTCTATTAAGATATTATGATTTTCAATATTTTGTGTGTATCTACCTGGATCGTTTTTGCCAGCATCTGGGCGTAGATAAATCACATTGGAATAAACCGGCAAACGATACATTTCAATCGCTCTTATTATGTAACCTGCCATCCGAAGGGACATCTCAGGATCATAACTATCGGTAGTTTGAAATTCAAAATGGACAAGTACCTCTTTATCGTTGTACACCGCTTTGATGAGTAAATCCGCCTGATGCATTTCCACAGTAGGTTATTCTGGGGTGATGATCTCCAACACTGTGATGTCCGTTGCCTCAAATCCGAAGCAGAGGTGGACAAAGTCTTGAGGGTTTGTTTCAATCTGTTTTTTAGAGGTAGTGTCAAAACTTGCCATTTTCCTCCTTATTGAATATTGGACAGTAAACTTTAGAGTTATAGATATATTTACATTCAATGGAAAACAGTGTGCGGCTTTGAGTTTTTTCCGACGTTTCCAATAAAATTCTAAAACGCGTTTATCCAAAAACGGAATAAGGTGTTGACATCTATACCTCAATAGCATCTAAACTTAAAAAATAAATCTATCCCTGTTCTAAGCGAGTAACTAATTCCTGGAACAACTCAGCAACGGTAGCATCGGGTATATCCGAAATACCATCCTTAGTGATAACTGTCAATGTAGGAAAGATCTTCCTAATTAAATCAGGCCCACCCGTTGCAATGTCCTCATCCGCCGCATCCCATAACGCTTCAACGATTGCCTTCAAAGCTGCATGCTGTGTCATATTGGGTTGGAACAACTTCTTCAGAGTTGAACGCGCATCTTTCCCCCCAGAACCGATGGAATAATAAGCATCCTCCTCATAACGGCCCCCAAGAACATCATATTTAAATATCCGCCCCTTCTGCTGTTTCAAATCAAACCCAGCAAAAATCGGCAGCACAACAAGACCTTGCATCACTAAACTCAAGTTAGCACGCACAAGACTTGCCAGATAATTGGCTTGCCCCTCCAAGCTTAACGGAGTCCCCTCCATCTTTTCATAAAACTCAACTTGTACTTGAAAGAGTTTCGCAGTTTCAAAGCAAGGACCCGCAACACCAGCGACAGCAATCGCAGTGTGCCGATCAATCTTAAACACCTTCTGAATGCGACGTTCACCCACTTGGTACCCTTCGGTCGCTTGACGATCACCCGCAATAATCACACCATCATTATATACAAGGGCAAGTACAGTCGTACCTTCTAAAAAATTGCGTGAATAATCCTGCTGCAACCCGTTGAGCTGGTTCCAGTTCGCGACCTGTTCCGGACAACGACTCCTCAGTATTTGAAGAAAATCGGTTGTCGCATAGTCATGCGGTTTGAGCAATCCTACTGACCTCCGCGCTGTATGAAGTTTTCAACGAACTCCTCTGAATCCTCTTCCAAAATCTCTTCAATTTCATCAAGAAGCGCGTCTAAATCGTCAGTTAAATCGTCAACATTATCGTTGAGCTCAGGATTAGGTTGGATCTCCTCATTATGATAAGTAGAGTGATCCTTGTATTCTTGCTGTTTTTCGCGTGGCATGAATGACTCCTTTTTTAATACTGAAAACTGAATTACAGTTTAACTTATATGACACATTATTCCGAATAAACGGGATTTACCTTTTCCCGACGGTAGGTGCGGTTTCCTAACCGCACACTTAGCAATACAGATCACGTAAATTGGACATTATTCCATCGGGGAAAACCCCATAACATCAAGATGTATCGCAGTCAGTTTGGATTTTGTTAACGAGTTCAACAACATTACAAGTACTCAACAGTTCTCCTACAATCGCTTGCGTCCCAAAGTGTGGACGATCCATCATAATCTTATCATAACCGGTCGGACCATTGAAAACAATCGTATTCCAACTCACACTATGAATACTATCAGGAAATTTCCTTATACAAGTTCCCCTAAAATAAGCGCGTGTGTCTAATGGCGGATGCTGAATCGCATGCATGATCTCCTCACGAGATAACAAACGTTTGACATGTCCGTTTTTTAACAACCGCGCATATAATCCCCTATCCGGACGCAAGTCATGGTATTGCAGATCAAGCATACGTATATCTGGATCAGTCCATTTAAAACCGTGTCGCGCAATATACGCATCAATTAGTTTCTTCTTAATCACCCAATCCAAATATTGACCTAAACTCTTCGGGTCAGATTGTAATCCATTTAAAACAAACTCCCATTTAGCAAGAACATCTTCTACAACAGGATCTCTTTCCTCTGCTGTAAGGTGTTGATGCGCAAGCTCAAGATAACCTTTCTGGATTTCTATCGCTGTCCAACTCCGACCATCCTTTAACACAATCTCCCCTTGGCAGGACAGATCACGGGACACCGCTTTTATCGCAGCAACAGGTTCTTGTAAGGCAAATTTTTTACCGATAACACCTTTCTCAATTAACTGTAACACAATAGCAGTTATTCCAACCTTTAGGTATATGGAATATTCTGCCATATTCGAATCCCCCACAATCACATGTAACCGCCTATATAGTCTCGAATCTGCATGCGGTTCATCACGGGTGTTGATTATAGGACGGTCTACCATTGTACTTAAACCGACCTCTTTTTCAAAAAAATCTGCACGTTGTGAGATCTGATAGTTCGTCCCCTTTGCTCCGTTTTCTGCACCGACCTTACCACTACCAGTGATTATCTGCCGTGTAACCAAAAATGGTGTCAACCCATCTACTATCTCCGTAAAAGGCAGTTTACGGGACATCAAGTAATTTTCATGCGCTCCATAACTATGTCCCTTATAATCTGTGTTGTTCTTGTAGATGATTATTTCTTGGTTCGCTAACAACAACTCTTCCGCAGCAAGACGACTCAGATCTAATATTAACTCACCCGCCTTTTCGTATTTCACTAAGTCCCGCGCATTCGTACACTCCGGGGTACAATACTCCGGATGCGCATGATCTACATAGTATCTGCCACCATTGACTAAAATGTCGTTGATGACACTGCTGTTCGCATCTTGTACCTGCTGTTTTTCTCCTTCAGCAATGAAGCCACGGGCATCCATCAACGGACTTTCCTGCGCATAGTCCCATGAAATCGTCGGAATATTTCTACTCTTATACGCATTAACAACTAAAGATGAAGCCGCTATCGGGTCCTGTTCGCCCGCATTTTTGACGGAGATACCGAACTCAGTCTCGGTACCCATGATTGTAGGTACTGCCATATTTTTAGATTAATTCTATCATTAAAACACAAAATAGAAATGAAACATTATATATAAGGTTTACGCATTCCCTCTTGGATAAGGGGGTTAGGGGGTTAAAAAGTCATTATTTTAGGTATTTAATCCCCTAAACCCCCTTATCAAGGGGACTTTAAGAAGAAATGCGTAAGTCCTGATTATAAATAGGTTCCACCTGTACTCACTCTCATATCCGGATTTCTACGTGTTTCCGGTTCATTTATCAAGGCACGAATGTTGACAATTTTCTCACCTTTCCTACCAGATATTTTTGCCCAGTCATCCGGATTGGTGGTGTTCGGTAGGTCCTCATTCTCACGATACTCTTCCCGAATAGCTGTCTTTAAATCATCAAGCGATATACCTTTTTCTTTCCCCTCAGAACTAATGAGACGTTTAATCGCCATTTTCTTCGCACGGGAAACAATGTTCCTTATCATCGCACCACTTACAAAATCTTTGAAAAACAACGTTTCACGTTCACCACGTGTATAGGTAACTTCAATGAATCTATTCTCTTCAGTAGTCGCATACATTTCGTCAACTGCTTCAGATATTAAATGTTCCGTGATATCCGCATTATTACCATCAAACTGCTCTATCTCTTCTTTTGCAAACGGAAGATCAGGGGTTAAGTAAATTGAAAAAATATCCTTCGCGCCATCTAAATTGGGACGATCAATCTTGATTTTTATGTCAAGTCTACCAGGTCTTAGCACTGCAGGATCAAGTAAATCCTGTCGGTTACTTGCACCTATCACTATAACATCACGTAAATTATCAACGCCATCAATCTCAGCAAGGAACTGCGGCACTAAGGTAGACTCCATATCAGATGAGATACCCATACCACGTGAACGAAAGAGTGAATCCATCTCATCAAAGAAAATAACAACAGGGAAACCCTCTTTAGATTTTTCACGGGCCTTTAAGAACACCTCCCGTATCTTTCGCTCTGTTTCACCCACATACTTATTGAGAAGTTCAGGGCCCTTAATATTAATAAAATACCCTCTAATATCTTCTCTATTAGTCTGTTGACGAACTCGTTCTGCAAGACAATTCGCAACAGCACGCGCAATCAGAGTCTTCCCACAACCCGGCGGTCCATACAACAGAACACCTTTTGGCGGTGTCAGATCAAACTCTTTGTACTCCTCCGGATAGAGATACGGCATTTCAATTGCATCGCGTATCGCCTCTATTTGGGTATCCAAACCACCAATATCTGCATAACTTATGTCTGGCACTTCCTCAAGTAAAAGATCATCAAGCTCGCGTTTTGGCAGTTTCTCAAGAAGCATACCGCTTGTATGATTTAGGAGCACGCTATCTCCTGTTTTTAAGGTCTCACCTCTCAACGCCTCAGAGATACGAACAACCTGCTCTTCATCTGTTCGTAGACTGATAACTGCACGATCTGATTCAAGCACCTCTTTAATCTTAACAACATCACCATGTTTCTCTGGTGGTTTAATCGCAACAACATTTAATCCACTGTTAACAATAACCTCTTGCCCCACTTGTAGTTGATTAGTATTTAAAGCAGGATCGTGATTGACACGCCATTTTTTACCACCGATGTCAACATCAATTGTTTTATCCTCATTTACACCCAGAAAAATACCATAGTTATTTGGAGGGGCACTCAGCTGCTTAACCTTTTCTTTGAGGATTTCAAGCTTCTCTTTCGCTTCCTGAAGGGTACTAGTCAGTTTCCGATTCCTCCGGTGAGCCTGCATCAGTTCTCGCGTCATATCATACAAACGCGCATCTACATCGTCATCGGGGGCAGTCCGAAGCTGCCGCCTCAGGTTACCCACCTCGTTCTCAAGCATCTCTATCTGCCAATTCAACTCACGAATCCGCTGCTGATAACTGATACTTTCCGATGAATCTTCCTGCATATCAGCACCCTTCAATAAATCTGGGGTTGTCTCTCTTTTGCCAGCCATACAAATAGGTCTCACTTTCAATAGTAAAGATTGATGGTATGGTAATATATTTGCCAGATACTAAAATACCGACTAAGATGCTAATAATATAGCATGTTGAAAAAAATACTTCAAGAAAAAACTATAAATGAATATACAAAAACAAAGAACTATATAACTCAAGTTGCTAACTATGTAGCACAATCTGCCAGATTGTGTCGTAAGGGACGCAACTAAAATTATACTACACCCATGTTCAAATAATTTCAGATTTTACTATAAAATTATTTCAAAATTCTGCCTACTATTCCTCAAACGCTGTCCCAACTTCTTCCCCATTATCTTCATCATCAGGTATAGACCCGATCGTTGCCCCGGTTTGCACAATAGAACCAAGGTTTTCACGGATTTTTCTATCAAGTTCAACTGAAATGTTAGGGTTCTGCTCCAAATAGGTTTTCACATTGTTCCGACCTTGACCTATACGCTCACTATTATAGGAGAACCAGGACCCTCTTTTATCTATGAGTCCCGCTTCAACCGCTATGTCCAATAATGTCCCCTCTTTGGATATACCCTTGCCAAAGGTAACATCAAATTCCGCTTCGGTAAAGGGCGGCGCAACCTTGTTTTTTACAACCTTAATTAGAACCCGATTTCCAGTAACATCAGTCCCTTCCTTGATCTGCGTAGACCTGCGGATTTCCAACCGAACAGAAGCATGAAACTTCAACGCAAGTCCACCAGGAGTCGTATCCGGATTCCCAAACATCACACCTATCTTCTGACGTATCTGGTTCGTAAATATCACACACGTATTGGATTTGTTTGTCACACCCGACAGTTTTCTCAACGCCTTAGACATCAAACGGGGAAGCAAGCCAACATGTGCATCCCCCATTTCACCTTCAACCTCCGCTTGAGGAGTTAAAGCAGCAACTGAATCAACAACGACAACATCAATCGCACCACTACGAATAAGCGTCTCCACTATCTCTAAAGCTTGTTCACCAGCATCCGGTTGAGAAATCAATAGGTTTTCAAGATTAACACCAATATTGCGCGCATAAGTTGTATCTAACGCATGCTCTACATCAATAAACGCTGCCATTCCACCCATTTTCTGCGCCTCAGCCACAATGTGGAGGGCTAATGTTGTTTTACCTGTGCCCTCATGTCCAAATATCTCAATTATCCTACCCCTCGGCACACCCCCAACACCCAATGCCAAATCAAGGGAAAGTGCACCTGTCGGTATCGCCTCTACCGGCACCACCTCATTATCGGTTAAACGCATTATCGCGCCTTTCCCATAAGCACGCTCCACTTGAGATATCGCTTGTTCCACCGCCTTCTTTTTATCTTCAGAAATTGGTATAACTTCCGGTAAATTCACCTTCTCAACACCGTTTTGTTCGTCTTTTGCCATTATCAACTTTCTCCCTGTCCCAATTTATAATGTTTTAATGATGTATACACAGCACCACTACGTTGTAACTCACTTTTAATTAATGCTATTTGATTGACTGTCAGCTCAGTTCCTATTACTTTATCAAATTTTTTGAAGAACTCAATTTTAGATTCCAAATTGACCGGTCGCCTTAGTCGTGCAAGCGTTAAATGCGGATGAAAACGAGACTCATTTCTAATGCCTATTTTCACAAATCCTCGGTTTATAGCACCAGCTAATCTACTAACATCTGCTTTCCCATCTTTCAAACCAATCCATAGAACCCGTGGACGATCCAAACTTGGAAATACACCAATCCCACCAACCTCAATCAAGAACGGTTTGTATGACAACAATGTGCGTTGCAATACAGAATCAATTTGAGCTATTTTTTCGTCTTCAACTTCTCCTATGAACTTCAAAGTAAGATGAAAATTCCCTTTTCGTGTCCAAGATGCACCGACAATTTCTTCTCGTAATGAACCCTGTACACCAGTTAATAAATGTTGAACTTTATCAGGTAACTCTATTGCAACAAAACACCGAATAGATTGGGTTACCACAACAATTACCTCAACATCTGTAAAACTATAAAACAGACTTAAACAGAGAATGCCTTTCGATTGCCATACAAAATCTCTAAACCCGAAAGCACTGTCAATATCAATGGAAGATACATCAAAAAGTAAATCGGTCCGTGTTCTTGCACAACATAATCTGATTCATTAAGAAAAATTAACAAAACCAAACCTATAAATATTACGACCAATTGAGAGGTCGTCTTGTATTTCCCCCACCGATTCGCGGATATTACCGCACCACTCTTTGCTACACATACCAAACGGAAGCAGGTAATAACAAACTCACGACCAAGAATTACTATGACCATCCATAATGGAATTAATCCCACACCTTCATCTAATTTATCATGTTGAAAAAGGTACAGACAGATTAAAGCAGCACCAACTAACACCTTGTCTACGAAGGAATCCAAAAAACTGCCAAATTGCGTTATACCCTGTTTACGAGCAATCTTACCATCAAAATGATCTGTTAACGCAGCTAAACCGAAACACACTGACGCATGTGCCATCAAATTAAAACGAAAAAAGAGGATGAACGGTAAAGTTAACAATAAACGCGAAAATGTTAAAAGATTCGCCAGCCGAAAATACCTATCAAACTTCATATATCTAATTAGGGGTTAAATCTATTACCTCAGCATCTTTAGGATAAACAAGCTTAAATGTATCTGCCGGCAACTTCTTATCCCGTTTTATATTGGATAACGCCACAATGACGCTACGACGAGTACCATCCTTGAATACTGTTACATGCCCAAACTGAACGGGAAACCATTCATCTGCTTTCACCCAAATTTCAAGCGACTCTTTCACCTCTTCTGTAGGTTGCAGCTCTTTTATTGACCTATTAATCAACTTCGGTTTAGGGGTTAACTGCATCTGATACACACCTTTGGCATTCGCAGCTGCATCCGGAACCAATTTCATATCCCAATTTTTTGACAAATCCTCAAGCGTAGCACCTGTGCCAGGCAATATTTCACGCCTATCCGGATTTTGCAACTTCTGTTTATTCACTTGATTAAGGAGTGGGACATAAGACCAAGCATATTCTCCATCAAGTACAATAGTTTTTGTTATTTTCTCCCGATCTTTTGGAGATACATATTCCATGCGAAGCAAGTTGGGAATTCCAAATGTAAACCTGCCAATACTTACACTTTTTCTGGTTTTATACAATGTCGTCTCTACAAAATCCGCACTGAAATTCTTACCCTTCGCATATTCAGTTTTAAAATTTTCAAAAACCTCTTCAACCGTAAAGGAATATCCACTGTTTATAAAACTTATGAACAGCAAAAATATAATGAAATAAAGGCGTTTCACAGTCTAACTCCTTTTCTCTATAATACCATTTCTAATTTATCTCTTTTTTGTCAATACCTTCCCCAATCATGGATATTCTGGCAGATTGTGCGGGCACTTGTAGCACATTCTGCCAGATTGTGTCCTAAAGAATGACTACGATAGCAACCGTCCAACGGTCCAATAATTTGTCCAATGCTCCAATAATTTATAGAAATGGTATAACTTAAAGATATATTCTATAAGCGTTTAATAGTGTAACATAAACGGGTTTATGTGTCAACGCTATTTTTTGTCTCACACCTGATCGCCTTCACAACATCAGCAGCCAAAGCATTCACGCGTGTCCAATCAGATAGCACAACTTCTACATTTTCTCCCTCATCAAAGGAATATAACACAAGACGTTCCAAAGTCTCAACAACTTTCGCATCACGAAATAGCGATTGAAACCAAATACCGAAAGCCTTTAAAGCATCTGATGAATTTGAAAATGCCCAAAATATTATCCGACAAAAATCAAGTCCTTCATCAACCGACTGCTGCGAAATCCATACAGCGTTAGGAAAGTTATGAAACAGTTCTAAAAGATCTGCAATAGTAATCAATACATCATGATTGAGATAGCTTATTTCAGGGTGAATATCAAACTGAATGGCATACTTGTGTGCAATTAAATCTTTCTTATGTATTTCTTCTATCGGTTCACACTCTTTGTTAAACAACATGGATGTTCCCCAATCTTAAATATTCAACTTATCATATCGTTGATTATACCATAATTGATTTATTTTTTGAACTCTACAAAACCAAAAAACACCTCAACGAAAATTCGTCCACCATAGAAAACCCTTATCCTAAGCAAAACAACCAAATACAGAAGTCTTATCCTGAAAATCCTGGTTTAGATAACCCCCAAACCTATTGTCCATCTATTAGAAATCCCTTGTCCTCAACCCCACAACCCCTCCCATCTGTCCCCCATCACCAGTTATAATAATAATAACACTTGTAGCACAACCTGGCAGTTTGTGCCATATCCTGTGTCGAGTTTCATTGTTGGAGGGGTTTCTAACCCCGATTTTATGCCGTTCCACTCTGCTATCGGGGTTAGAAACCCCTCCAACAAGAGGGAAAT